>JBOGLI010000572.1:0-6273 GCA_050746165.1 Terriglobales bacterium
GCTGGAGATTCTGGCGGTCTTCCTGATGGCGTCGCAAAGTGCGCTGTTTGGGCCGTCGAAGTACGGGCTGCTGCCGGAACTTTTGCCGGAGAAGCGGCTATCGTGGGGCAACGGCGTGCTCGAACTAGGCACGTTCCTCGGCATCCTGGCGGGCATCATCGGCGGGCCGCTGCTGGCCCAATATTTCCGCGGACGCCAGCAGTACTCGGGCACGCTGCTGTTCGCGCTGTCGATCATTGGGTTGATCACCGCACTCGGAGTGACGCGCGTTCCGGCGGCGGCGCCGGCGAAGAAGTTCCGCGTTAATTTTCTCGGCGACCTGTGGCGGCAGATCGGGCTGGCGCGGCGCGATCGCGTGCTCTGGCTGGCCATTCTCGCCAACACGTATTTCTTCTTCCTCGCCGCTCTTCTGAAGATGAACATTGTGTTCTACGGCACCGACGTCCTCACGCTTGACGAGATCCACATCGGCTACATGGCGGCGGCGATTGCGGTCGGAATCGGCATCGGCTCGCTGGCGGCCGGATATTTGTCGGGCGGGAGGATCGAATACGGGTTAGTTCCGATGGGCGCTATTGGGCTGACCGCGTTTGGATTCGCGCTCGGCACACACACGCTGACGCTGAACCAGGTGCTGGTCCGGCTGGCGCTGCTTGGATTCTTCGGCGGGTTCTTCATCGTGCCGGTGAACGCCCTCATCCAGCACCGGCCGGACGAGAGCGACAAGGGCGGCATCATCGCGGCCGCAAACCTGCTGTCGTTTGTCGGCGTATTCTTCGCCGCGGCCGCGTATTACCTGCTGAAGACGGTGCTCGCGCTCGATCCGCGGCAGATCTTCGTCGCCGCCGCCGGCGTCACGGTAGTCAGCACGATCTACGTCCTCTACCTGCTGCCCGATGCGTTTCTCCGCCTGCTGCTCTGGCTGCTGACGCACACGGTCTATCGCATCAAGGTCGTCGGGCGCGACAACATTCCGGAGAAAGGCGGCGCGCTGTTTGTCGCGAACCACATGTCGTTCGTGGATGCGCTGCTGCTGATCGCTTCCACCGACCGGCCGATCCGCTTCGTCATGTTCAAGGACATCTACGAGCATCCGCTGGTGAAGCCTGGGGCGAAGATCATGCAGGCGATCCCGATCTCGTCGCAACTGCGGCCGCGGGAGATGATCCGCTCGCTGCGCACGGCCAGCGAGGCGATCCAGAACGGCGAAGTGGTCTGCATCTTCGCCGAGGGGCAGATCACGCGCATCGGGCACCTGCTTCCCTTCCGGCGCGGCTTCGAGCGAATCATGAAAGGAGTGGAGGCGCCCATCGTGCCCGTACACCTCGACGGCGTTTGGGGATCGATCTTCAGCTACGAGCGTGGACGCTTCCTGTGGAAGATGCCGCGGCGCGTTCCGTACCCGGTGACGGTCAGCTTCGGCGCGCAGATGCCGGCGACAAGCAAGCCGTTCGAGGTGCGGCAGGCGGTGATGGAACTCGGCACGGAGGCATACCCGGAGCACAAGAAGCGGCTGCGGCCGCTGCATCGCGCATTCCTCAGGACGGCCCGGCTTCACCCGCGACGTTTCGCCATGGCCGACGGGCGCACGCCGAAACTGCGCTGGGGCTCGGCGCTGGTCAAGACGGTATTTCTCGCACGACGGCTGAAGAAGGTCTGGCGCGAGCAGGAGATGGTCGGCGTGCTGCTACCGCCGAGCGTCGGTGGAGCGCTGGTGAACTACGCGGCGATGCTGATGGGCCGCGTCGCAGTCAACCTGAATTACACCGCGTCGAATGAAACGCTCGCCTCGTGCGCGGCGCAATGCAATCTGAAGACAACGATCACCTCGCAGGCGTTTCTCGATAAGCTGCCCAACCTGAAAGCGCCGGGCGAGGTCATCACCTTGGAGAAGCTCGCGGAGAATCCGCGTGCATCGGAAAAGATCATAGCGCTGCTGATGGCCGTGCTGCTGCCGGCATTCCTGCTCGAACGCGCGCTCGGGCGTAAACCCACCCTAGCAAAAGAAGCTAGGGTGGGCCACCCCAAGGCGGACCGCATGGATGAGTTGGCGACCATCATCTTCTCCAGCGGCTCCACCGGCGATCCCAAGGGCGTGATGCTCTCGCACTACAACATTGCCTCGAACATCGAGCAGGTCGGCCAGACCTTCATGCTCGACCGTCACGACCGCGTGCTCGGCATTCTTCCCTTCTTCCACTCCTTCGGCTTCATGGCGACCTTGTGGTTGCCGGCGATGCTCGGTGTTGGCGCCGTGTATCACCCGTCGCCACTGGACGCGCGCGCGATTGGAGCGCTGGTGCAGCAGTACGCGGTCACGCTGATGGTGGCGACGCCAACGTTCATCCAGGCGTATGCCCGCCGTATTCCGGCCGAAGATTTCGGGTCGCTCGAATTCGTGCTGGTCGGCGCCGAAAAACTGCCGGAGCGGATTGCGCAGGCCTTCGAGGACCGCTTCGGCATCAAGCCTCTGGAAGGCTACGGCTGCACTGAGTGCGCACCGGTGGTGGCGGTCAACACAAAGGACTTTCGCGCCGCTGGATTCCGCCAAGTGGGCGCTAAGCGCGGGCGCATCGGGCATCCGGTGCCCGGTGTGAGCGTGCGCATCGTCAGCCCGGAAACCGGCGAAGCGATGGCGCTCGGACAACCGGGCCTGCTGCTGGTGCGCGGCCCGAACATCATGCTCGGCTACCTCGGGCGCGAGGAGAAGACCGCCGAGGTGCTGCGCGAGGGCTGGTATAACACCGGCGATATCGCGTCGCAAGACGAGGATGGCTTCCTCACCATCTCCGACCGGCTGAGCCGCTTCAGCAAAATCGGTGGCGAGATGGTGCCGCACCTCAAGATCGAAGATAAGCTGCACGAACTGGCGGAAGTTGCGGAGCAGACGTTCGCCGTGACGGCCGTTCCCGATGAGAAGAAGGGCGAGCGCATCGTCGTGCTGCACACGCTGTCGGACGAAAAGCTTGCGCCGGTGGTGGAGAAGCTGGGGGCCAGCGACTTGCCGGCGCTGTGGAAGCCGAGGGCGTCGCAGTTCGTGCACGTGGAGGCGCTGCCGTATCTTGGCACTGGGAAGCTGGATTTGCGGAAGATGAAGGAGCTCGCGGCGCAAGCATCAGAAGCGCGAACAGCGAGCACGTGACAGACGAATCTCAGCGCAGAGGACGCAGAGGGGCAGAGAACGCAGAGGTGAATATCACGCGGCTTCGCGGCGCTCGCTTAGGATGAGCTCGTCGGTGGAGGACTGGAAGGGCGTCAGCACGTCGACGCCGCTGGAAGTTACGGCGACCATGTCACAGTGGCGCAGGCCGCCGTAGGAATCGAAGTACACGGCCGGCTCGACGTTGAAGACCATGCCCGCCTCGAGTGTCTCTTCCGACTTCGGATGAATGCGCGGGCGCGCGGTGGCGGCCACGGCAGCGAAGCCGACGCCGTGCCCGGTGGGATGAGGCATGGCGTGGTCGAGGCCGCGGGAGCGGAGAACATCGCGCACCGCCCGATCGACATCGCAAGCGCGGGCGCCGGGCCGGATGGCAGCCAGGGCCGCGGCGCGCGCCGAGAAGACGGCTTCATAGAGCTTGACCTGGCGCTCCTGCGGCGAGCCGAGAACATAGGTGCGGGTGACGTCGGTCCAGTAGCCGTCGGCCTGTCCGTTGCAGTGAACGAGGACAAACTCGTGGCGGGCGATGACGGCGTCACGCGAGCGGGCGTAGGCGGCCGAGGCCTTCGCCGAGTTCTTGCCCGACATGCACCACGCCATTCCGCCCGCGCCCTGGCGAACGTTGTCGTGCGCCGTGCCTTGCACGTAGAGCGGAACGCGGAAGAGCTCGGCAGCGGCGGTTTCGGCCATGCCGATGCGTAGTTGGGCGCGGCCGCGCTCGAAAGCTTCGGCAACGATCTCGCAGGTTCGGCGGATGCGCTCGATCTCGGCGGGCGTCTTCACCGCCGCGAGGCGCTGCAGGTCTTCATCGGCGGGAGCGAGCGCGGCGCCGGGCGAAACACGATGCAGGAGTTCGGCGATACTGCCGCAGAAGAGGTTCATGCCGGCATAGCTGGCGGGCTCGGCCGCCGGACCGAACTCGTAGCCGACGCGCGAGCAATGCAGTCCGTGATCGTGCAGGAGTTGCTTGAGCGGAGCGGTGGCGGCGTCAAGAACCGACGGGAGCGTGTCCAGCGAAACCGGCTGGTAGGTGCGCACCTCGTCGGCGTGGCCTTGCCCGGCGAGTTCCTTCTCGTCCGCGGGGACGAGGAGAATGCGCGCGCCATCGGAGGTGGCGACGCAGAGGCTGGTACCGATCACGGGACAGTAGCCGGAGAGCATGAGGACGTAGGCGTGAAGGGCGCAGACGACCGCGTCGAGGTTGTCGGCTTTCAGAACGTCACGTATGCGCTGTACGCGTTCGGGGTCGCTCACGAGTAGTTGGACGCGATCTCGAGGTCAGGCGATGTTTGGGAGCGGGTATTTCAGTATGTCAGTATTTCAGTATGTCAGTATCTCAGTAAATCAAACTCGCGGGTGCGCCGTACTGACATACCGACCTACCGACATACTGACATACTGACATACGGACCTACTGAGACACTCTCTTACGCAGCGAACTTGACGGCGTCGGCGCGTTTGAAGTCGAGGCCGAGGCCGGGGCGGGACAAGTCGGGCCGAAGCTCGCCGTCAACCGGTTGCGGGACGCCGTCGAAGAGCATGTTCTCGATGCGGACGTGGTCGTGGAAGTACTCGAGGTGGCGGATGCGCTGGGCGGAGCAACAGACATGCGCGTGCAGCGCGGGCGCAGTGTGGCCGGAGAGGTCGAGGTGGTGCGCCTGGCAGAGCGCGTCGGCTTGGAGAAATCCGGTGAAGCCGGCGCACCGCGTGCAATCGGCCTGTAAGACATCCACGGCGCCCGCATTCAACATGCGCTCGAAATACCAACTGGTATAGCCGTACTCGCCGGCGGCGATCTCCATGATGGCGGGGGCGCGGTCGCGGACGAGGCGCAGGCTTTCGAGATCGTCGGAAGAAACGGGCTCTTCGAACCAGCGGACGCCGAACCCGGCAAAGATCTCGGCCATGCGAATGGCCTGCTTGCGGCTGTAGGCGCCGTTGGCATCGACGAACAGTTCGGGACGGTCGCCGATGGCTTTGCGCGCGACGCGAACACGTTCGATATCGGCCTCGGCATCGCGCCCGATCTTCATCTTCACGCGCGGGATTCCCTGCTCGACCCATCCGGCGAGTTGCTTCTGCAACTGCTTGTTGGAATACGAGGTGAAGCCGCCGCTGCCGTAGAGCGGCACTCCCTGGCGCACTTGTCCGAAGAGGGTGACGAGCGGAACGCCGAGCAGGCGGGCCTTGAGGTCCCAGAGCGCGGTGTCGACGGCGGAGATGGCGTTGGCGGAGATGCCGGGATGGCCGAGATTGCGCACCGCCACCTGCATGTCGCGCCAAGGTGTTGCGACGGAGAGCGCGTTCTGGCCTTCCACCTTGTTCTTCAGCTTGCCATGGATGAGCTTGGCGGCGGCGGCGCTGGAGTAGGTATAGCCGATGCCGGTGTGACCGGCGGCGCGCGCCTGCACGAGGACCATGGTCGTGCTGTCCCATTCGAGGGTGCCGTCGGATTCGGGGAAGTCGGTGGGGATCGTGTAGGAGGAAACCTCGATCTTCTCGATGGGGGTGAAATCGGAGTGGGCGGCGGGAAATCGGGTGAGTCGTTGCACGGTAATAGAGATGTCGGCGAGGGTTGGTGGGGTTTCACCGCAGGGGACGCGGGGGAACGCAGGGGAAAACAAGAGCATTTTTGATTTTCGACTGTCGATTTTCGATTGGAAACCCTCAGCGCAGAGGGCGCAGAGGAAACACAGGGTCCCTCGACTACGGCGCGCAAAGATGGCGCGCCTCCGCTCGGGATGACAAATTCGCCGTCGCTCGGGATGACAAACGCTTTAGTGGGGCGCGAAGCCGGTGATGCCGCGCGTGAGGTAGTCGGTCATGGTCAGCGAGAGCAGGATGAACAGGAAGAAGAAGCCGCCCACGACGGCGACCCAGGTGATCTTGTAGTGCTCGTACTTCACGTGCATGAAGAAGAGCAGGACGAGCAGAGCCTTGATGGTGGCGATGAAGAGCGCGATAGGCGTGTTGTAGGCGCCGAGGGGGACCCTGGAGAGGGCGGCGGTCAGGACCATCAGGAACATCAGGAGGGCCCAGACGATCCAGTACGTTTTGCGCGGAACAATGTGTTCAGACATCGCTATAGCGGCCTCGACGGAGATATCAGGTAC
>JBOGLI010000573.1:0-1721 GCA_050746165.1 Terriglobales bacterium
GGTACGGCATGGCGACGGTTGACATTCTCGACGTGCTTCCAAAAAACCACCCAGGCCGCAAGAAATTGGTGAAGATCGTACAAAGGCTGGTGAAGAGCCTGGCCAAGTATCAGGACCCGAAGACGGGGCTCTGGTACCAGATCGTGGACAAGACCACCGACCCGAATAATTGGAACGAAACGTCGAGCTCGAGCATGTTTTCCTACATCATCGACGTGGCCGTCAAGCGCGGTTACGTCAGCAAGAAATACGAGGCGGTGGCGCAGAAAGGCTATCGCGGAGTGATGTCGAAGGTGTCGGTGGGGGCGGATGGGCTGGTGGACATCCGCGACATCTGCGAAGGCACTAACGTCGATGATCTCGCCTACTATTACGCCCGCAAGCGGAACGTGAACGACTTCCACGGGCTGGGAGCGTTCCTGATCATGAACGAAGAATTCCGAACGGGACTTTCGTCGATGCAGCAGTCGCTGCCGGCTAAGGCTCGCTAGCGGAATCGGACCGGCTGAGGGCAGCCGGTCCCACACGCTAAGACATCTTCACCGAGTCCTGTTTCGCGCCGGCTGCATAGGCGACGGGAGTGGCCGCCTTCGAGAGATCTCCGCCATCGATCTTGACATTCGCCGAGTCCGCGCCTTCCACCCGCAGGAAGACCGACGTGGGATCAACGGCCCGAGGACCGGTGAAGAGAACATCGCGCGTGTTGATCAAGCGCAGGAGCGATTCGGCTTCCCTGCTGCCGCGCATGGTTAGGCCGGAGACGGAGGCGTCCTCGACGGTATCGAAAATCACGGACGGGCGGAGATCGGGCGTGGCGGTCTCGAAGCGAACGTTGTTCAATGTCATCCCGCGAACGTTCCGCGCATAAAGGGCGTGAGCGGGCAGCACGCCGGTCTCGAAATATTCACCGACAATTTTCGGCACATCACGCACCGCCGCTTCTTCCGCCGTGCCGCCGCCGGCGAAGGTGGCGTGAATGTTGTCGAACCGGATGTTCTCCATGAAGGTGCCGACGGCGTTGAGCGAAATGCACGATTTGATTTCCGCGGGACGATAGCCGCTCTGAAACGGAAATCCGGGCAGAGGGTACGGAGCGACCACCGTCGCCTGGATATTGCTGAAGCTGATATTGCGCACGATTCCCGGCGTGCCGGCCTCGGTGGCGGCAGTCTGCGGCGTCTCGCTCTGCGCGTTGCGAGGGCGACGCGGCCCTACGCCGATGTAGATCGGCCCGGTGACCTTGTTCAGGATCAGGTTGGAGAAATTCATGTTCTCAAAGCGCGAGCCCGGCCCGCAGTGCAGCTTGATCGGACATCCGAAGGCTTCGTAGATGATGCAGTTGGAAACCGTGATGTTCTCGGCCTCGCCGCCGCCGAAGCGAAATACCGACCAGCGCGTCGAAAAGGTGGAGTTGGTCACGGTGATGAGCTTGCAGCTTCCGAAGAGGGCGCAAGCGTCGTCCTGCGATTCGATGTCGCAGTTCTCGACGTGCATGTTCTCGCAACTGATGAAGTGGAAGCCGTCGTTATTGCCGTTGACGCGGTTGTGAATGTGAAGACCGTCGAACTGGCCGTAGTGCGACTGGATAACGCGCACCGAATGGAACGCGCTGTTGACGAGCGTGATGTCGCGGATGTTCAGGTTTGTGCAGCGGTAGAGCAGGATGTGATACGGGCGCTGTGACCCGCCTCGGCCGGACGGCGGCGGGACTCCGCGTTCGG
>JBOGLI010000574.1:0-4358 GCA_050746165.1 Terriglobales bacterium
ACGTTGTCATCGCCAATCTCAACAGCACACACCAGGCGGTGATCGGCGGCGCCAGCGATGCGGTCGGCAAGGCACTGGACCTGTTTCACAACGAGGGGATCGCCGCCGTCGAACTGCACGTCAGCCATGCGTTTCACACCGCCATCGTCGCACCGGCAAGCGATCCGCTGCGCCGGATGCTGCAACGGCACAACGTGCGTCCGCCGCAGTTGCCGGTGATCGCCAACGTGACCGGAGACTTTTACCCGACCGGCGCGGACGCAGTTCCGCAGATCGTGGACCTGCTCGCCAGGCAGGTCGCGGCGCCGGTGCAATTCGTCAAAGGTTTGCGCAATCTGCGCGCAGCGGGCGCGACGTTGTTTGTGGAGATGGGCCCGAAGAAGGCGCTGCAGGGCTTTGTCGATGACGTGTTCGAGGACGATCCAGCCGTGGCGTCGCTGTTCACCAATCACCCAAAGCTGGGCGACGCGGCGTCGTTCAACCAGGCGCTGTGCGGGTTCTACGCGGCGGGGCTGGGAGCCGCCGAAAAAGAAATTGCTCGAGAAGTGGAGGCCAGTGTGGAGACAAGAAATCACGAATCCCAAATCCCGGGTCCTGAGTACCGCAACGGAAACGATCGCGACGCGCAACTCGGTCGCCTGTTCGCCGAATTCGTCGATCGCGCTTCCGAAGTCCTGCACGGCAAGGGCGTGGTGCGCACAAGTGAACCGGTCGGCATTACCGGCGCGGCGCTTGGACTGCCGGGCACGCCGCACATTTTCGACGACGAGAATGTCGCGCGCATGCTGCGTGGAGACGAGTTCATCGAACCGATCCCGCAGCGCTTCCGCGACCTGATGCTCGATAAGAACATCACGCGGCTGGTGAAAAGCGAAGTCGGCGGCCCGAGCTTTGAATCGATCCACGACGTGAACGACGTCATTAAGCTCGCCGGACGCGGCAAACAGTTCGACCTGGAGAAGGAGTTCGGCGTCTCCGCGGAGCGGATTCCCGCGCTCGATCGCGTCACGCGGCTGGCGATGGCCGCCGGAATCGACGCGCTGCGCGACGCCGGCATCCCGCTGGTGATGCACTACAAAACCACCAGCAAGGGCACGCAACTGCCGGAGCGCTGGATGCTGCCGGAATCCATACGCGACGACACGGGCATCATCTTCGCCTCCGCGTTTCCCGGATACAACGCGCTGCTGGAAGATGTCGGCCACTATTATCGCGATAAGGCGCGCCGGGAAAAGCTCGCCACTCTGGAAGCGGTCCGGGCGCAGATCGACACCGACGCGACGGCGCGCGAGAAGCTGCAACGGGAAATCACGGCGGTAAAAGCTGAGATCGACCGCGATCCCTACCTATTCGACCGCCGTTACCTGTTTAAGACGCTCGCCATGGGACACTCGCAGTTTGCCGAATTCATCGGCGCGCGCGGCCCCAACACGCAGTTGAACAGCGCCTGCGCCAGCACCACGCAGGCGATCACGCTGGCAGAGGATTGGATCAGCATCGGGCGGTGCAAGCGCGTTGTGATCATCTCGGCCGATGATGTCACTTCCGACCACATGCTGGAGTGGGTGGGCGCGGGCTTCCTCGCCACCGGCGCGGCCGCCACCGACGACAAGGTGGAAGACGCGGCGATTCCCTTCGACCGCCGCCGCCACGGCATGCTCATCGGCATGGGCGCGGCGGCGTTTGTGGTCGAGAGCGCGGAGGCCGCGCGCGAACGCGGCATTCAACCGATCTGCGAAGTCCTGAGCACCGTCACCGCCAACAGCGCGTTCCACGGCACGCGGCTCGACGTCGAGCACATCGGCCAGATGATGGAAAAACTCATCGAGCAGGCCGAACAAACGCGCGGCATCCGGCGTCGCGACATTGCCGGCGAGACCGTTTTCGTCTCGCACGAGACTTACACGCCCGCGCGCGGCGGCAGCGCGGCGGCGGAAATCCATGCGCTGCGCCGCGTGTTCGGCCATAGGGCCGATCGCCTTGTGATCGCCAATACCAAGGGATTCACCGGCCACCCGATGGGCACCGGGATCGAGGACGCGGTGGCGGTCAAGATGCTCGAGACGGGCATCGTCCCACCGGTGGCGAACTTCAAGGAGATCGATCCAGAGCTCGGCGCGCTCAATCTTTCGAAGGGCGGAAAGTACCCGATCCGCTATGCGCTGCGCCTGGCCGCCGGTTTTGGATCGCAAATCAGCATGACGCTGCTGCGCTGGTCGGTGACGAACGAATCCGTACGACCGGCGCCGAATGCGCTTGGCTATGCGCATCGCGTTGCCGATCGCACGACGTGGGAGCAGTGGTTGGGCAAGATCGCCGGCCATGCGGCGCCGGAACTGGAAGTGGTTCAGCGCACGTTGCGCGTGCGCGATACCGGCGCTGCGGCGCATTTTTCGCAGCCGGTTGTGGTCGCGACGCCCGTCGCTGTGCCGGCCGCTGCGGCGGTCGCCGTTGCGCCCGCGCCGACGACGGTCATTGCCGATCCGGTGAAGGAACGGATTCTCGCCATTGTCGCCGAGAAGACCGGCTATCCGCCCGAAATGCTCGATCTCGATCTTGATTTGGAGGCCGATCTGGGTGTGGACACGGTCAAGCAGGCGGAGGTCTTTGCCGCTGTGCGCGAGGCGTATGCAATCGAACGTGACCAGAACCTCAAGCTACGCGATTTTCCGACGCTGACTCACGTGATTGGTTTCGTGCACGAGCGGCGTCCTGACTTGGCGAACCCCACCCAAGCAAAAGAGGCTTGGGTGGGCCACCCAGCTTCTGAGCCGATTCCTGCCGCGGCCCCGGTGGAAGCTGTCGACGAGGTGAAGGAGAAGATCCTCGATATAGCAGTGGAGAAAACTGGATATCCGCGCGAGATGCTCGACCTCGATCTCGACCTGGAAGCCGATCTCGGAATCGACACCGTCAAGCAGGCGGAGATGTTCACGGCGATCCGCGACATTTACTCCATCCCGCGCGATGACAGCCGCAAGCTGCGCGACTATCCGACACTGGCGCACGTGATCCGCTTCGTGTACGAGAAGCGCCCCGATTTGGCGATCTCTACCCAAGCGAAAGAGGCTTGGGTGGGCCACCCAGTCGAGCATCATGATGAGATAACAAAAGGTCCCTCGACTCGGGCTGGCGCCCTCGCTCGGGATGACAAAGCTATCGAGGAGAAGGTGCTCGACATCGTCGCCGCGCAGACCGGGTATCCCAAGGAGATGCTCGACCTCGATCTCGACCTTGAAGCGGACCTCGGCATCGACACCGTCAAGCAGGCGGAGATGTTCGCCGCCGTACGCGCGGCCTATGACATTCCGCGCGACCAGAACCTCAAGCTGCGCGACTTCCCCACGCTCGCGCACGTGATCCGCTTCGCGATGGAGAAGCGCCCCACGTCTCCCACCCAAGCAAAAGAGGCTTGGGTGGGCCACCCAGCGGAGGCTGCATCATCGCATCCCCATGCGGTCGTCGAAGAGCGCCCCGAGCCGTACGCATTCGATGAAGCCGAGAAGATTCCACGGCGCGTGCCGGTCGCGGTGCTGCGTCCCGACCTGTCGTTGTGCAAGCGGACGGGGGTGGAGCTAAAAGGCAAGCGCGTGCTCATCGTCGGCGATCATGGCGGCGTTGCCAAGGCGCTCTGGAAGAAATTGAAGTCGGCAGGCGCCGAAGTGCTGCGACTGCCCACCGATGTCAGCAACGACGATTTCATCCAGAACGTGAAAACGCTCGCCGCCGATGAGCCGCTGCACGGCGTCTATTGGCTGCCGGCGCTCGACGCCGAGCCGCCAGTCGCCGACATGGACCTGCCCGCCTGGCGCGAGGCGCTGCGCGTACGCGTGAAGTTGCTCTACCGCGCCATGCGAGTTCTGTACGACCAGATCTCGCCGAGCGACACCTTCCTGGTTTCGGCAACGCGGCTGGGCGGACGCCACGGTTACGACTCCATAGGCGCATTCGCTCCGCTCGGTGGCCCGGTTTGCGGATTTACCAAGACCTATAAACGGGAACGTCCTGACGCGACCGTGAAAGTGGTGGACTTCGAGGGCGAAGCCAAGCCGGCGGAGATTGCGACTGCGCTTATCGAGGAAACGCTGCGCGATCCCGGAGCGGTCGAAATCGGCTACCAGGGCGGCCTGCGCTGGACCGTAACCCTGGAAGAATCTCCGGTGAAGGACGGCCACCCCGGTCTCTCGCTCGATAACGAATCGGTGTTCGTCGTGACCGGAGCGGCGGGCAGCATTGTGTCGGCGATCGTCACCGACCTGGCTGCGGCATCCGGTGGGACCTTCTACCTGCTCGACCTCGTCCCCGAGCCCGACCCGAATAATCCTGACCTGAAAAAGTTCACCACCGACAAAGACGTC
>JBOGLI010000575.1:0-2656 GCA_050746165.1 Terriglobales bacterium
GGCGAAGCCGCTCCAATCCCGGTAAAACTCACCTCGAACAGGTTGCGGCACTTCGGACAACTGAAGTCAGCCGTCGTGCTCGCCGCCACATCGCCACACCCGACGCAGACTAGCTCCGCTGGCCCGAAGGTACAGGCCTCCGTTGCCGCTTTCGACGTGCTGCTCACTAGCTCACCTCCATCGCGCAAGCAATCGGCCCTGCAGGCGGCGCGAACGGCCTCGCTCCTCCGCCCAGCGCGAATTCGTCATGTACTGCCTCAACGACCATGTTGGCCGCCTCCGCCGGCACCGCGAGGCAGATGTTTAGCTCGCTTGCGCCCTGGGCCGCCGCGATCACGCTTACGTTGCGCTCTGCAACCGCACGGAATATCCGAGCCAGAATACCCGGTTTCCCCTTCATTGCCTCCCCGATCACCGCGATTGCCGCAACATTCTTCTCGACGCTCACCGGGCTCAGAACGCCATGCTTAAGCTCGGTTCGAAAACGCCGCTGGATGATGCCCATGACATGTGCTTCATCGCTTTCGCGCAACAGCAAGCCCAGCGAGTCCTGCGATGAGTGGAGTGCCAGCAGCAGGTGAATCCGTTCGCCGGCGAGCGCGAGAAAGAGCCGCCCGAAAATTTCGAACGAGTGAGCGTCCCCGAGCGCCGTCAGCGTGATCAACGTCGCCCGCGAAACGGCAGTGACCGCCTTCACCGAACTTCGGCCGTTGGTCGATGAACTCGCGGATATTTTCGTCCCCACAACCTCCGGCCGCATCGAGTTCTTGATCCATACCGGAATGTTCGCTTCCCGCACCGGCCGGACCGCGCGCTCGTGAATAACTTTCGCGCCGTAATGAGACAGTTCCACCGCCTCGTTGAAAGTGATTTCCGGCAAAACGGCTGCCGCCGGGCAGACGCGCGGATCGGCGGTCAGCACTCCGTCCACGTCCGTCCAGATCCACACCTCGTCCGCCTTCACGGCTGCGCCGAGGATGGTCGCGGAATAATCGGACCCGCCTCGCCCCAGCGTCGTCATCTGTCCCGTGCTGGTGGCGCCCCGGTATCCAGTCACCACTGGTACGACGCCGCGATCGAGCATGGGGTCAAGAAGCGGGGGTGCGTTGCGTGAGGTGGCATCCAGGTCCGGCGTGGCATCGCCAAACTTCGCGTCGGTCACGATGATCTGTGCGGCATCCACGGATTCGGCGCCTTGCCCAATGCTGCGCAGGTGCGCGGCGAAGATGGCAGCCGACATCTCCTCCCCGAGCGAGAGCACCATGTCGCCAATCTGCGGCGAGAACGTATGCAATTGCGCTACGCCGCCACAAACTTCGCCGACACGCGCGAATGCCCGGTCGATCGCCGTATTTACCTGCGCCCGCTCGTCGGGTGCGATTAGTTCCGAAACCATGGCACGATGCCGCGTCCTGAGCCGGTTGCAAATGACGTCGATCTCTTCCAAGTCGCCGGACCGCGCGGCCTGCAGGGCAGACACGATCGCGTCGGTCACACCGGCGAGTGCCGAAACCACGACGATCACCTTGTCTTCCCGAGCGCGCTCGCGCACCAGCGAGGCTGCTCGCCGAACACATTCCGCGTTCGCGACCGACGTGCCGCCGAACTTCATTACGATCAATGCCATTGCCCGATACTCCTTTGCACAAAAAAACTCGCTCGCCTTTTTTCTTTGGCGAGCGAGCTTTGTAACTTTGTTCCGGCTTTTTTATCCCGGAAGCTCACAGTCGCCAATGGGCGGAGATGTACCTGTGAGCCTAATCATGCACATGACGCGAAGGATCGCCTCGCGATATTCAGTGCGGATTGGGTTGGCCAGCTTCATTTCTTACGTAGTGACATTCTAGATATTCTGGTCATCAACGGCAATCACAATCTTCTTCGTTAGATTACAAAAGTCGTTTACAGGTTTGCAGTCGTGTCGTTTCACGATGTGCAATGAAGCCGCACGGCCGCTGCCCGGACGTATAATGTCGGAGTGATTCGCGAATCCCGCAGCCCGCGACCGCAGCCGCTTACGACATGCCTGTGTACCGCCGCGCGCGTGGAGACTTGATACGGTCTAGCACCTGATTCGCACAAATCTCCTGGCCCGCGGCCGATCCGGTCGCGGGCTTTCTAGCTTTTATTCATTTTTGATCAGAATCGCAGGTGAGCAATGAAGGATTTCACGGAAGAGATCGCACTCGAAGGCCACATCATCGATTCCTGGGCGCTACCCAGGGTATTCGACACGGTCATGAATTTCGGCGGGTCATTCGACCTCCGCGAGATACGCGTTGGCCGCAAGAAAGATGAGACCTCATACGCGCGCCTTGCGGTCACGGCAAATTCCGCCGACGACCTCGAGAAGATTCTCGCGGCTCTGCAGAGTTACGGCGCCGTCCTCCTCTCCCGCGAAGACGTGAATACGGTCGCCGCGCCTTGTGATGGCGCCCTGCCCGACCATTTTTATTCCACCACCCACATGCCTACGCAAGTGCGGCTCAATGGCTCTTGGGTGGACGTGACCAATACCGAGATGGACCTGGCAATTGTCGTGAGCCGCGACAAATCGAGCGCGCGCATGGTCCCCATGGCCGACATTCGCCAGGGAGAGCTCGTGGTCGTCGGGCACGATGGCATTCGCGTCACTCCGCCCGAACGTTCAAGAAAC
>JBOGLI010000576.1:0-1112 GCA_050746165.1 Terriglobales bacterium
GTTTGGCGACGTTGTCCGCCATCTTCTTTGCCGTACTGATCGCCGCCGCCGTTCTGCCGCAAGTTGTGCGCGGCAGCAGCAGCGATTCCGATTGCAAGTGTCCCGAGTTTGACGCGCACAAGCATGGCCGCGTCGAGACGCTCATCGACAAGGAGCTGTCCTCGTCGGAAAAGCTGCCGGCCAGCGGCGATCTTATTTATCCGAAGACGCTGACCGTGTGCATGTACATCGACCAGTCGAACAAGGTCTATCCGAACGACCTGCGGCTGATGTTCGAAGGCTCGCTCGACGGGCGTTACTGGTATCCGCTCACTCTCGCCGGCACCAACACGCGCGTGGAGGGCATCAATGGCTGCGTGCAGGCAACGCCGGCTCGGTATGTTCGCACCGGCTGGGGCCCGGGGACAACCATCGGGCCGCCCGGACCGCACGTCACCGTGCAGGTGCAGGCAAGCTACTGATCAAGGGGACGCCGTTCCAGAGAACCGTGTTTCGTATCTCGCGTTGCTGCCCGAAACACGAAACACGAGACACGAAATACGAATTACCGATTACGAATTACGAATTACGAAACACGGATTACGCATGGATCTGAAAGAAATCGCAGTCGATGTAGTTAAACGCGCGATGGCCGGGGGCGCGAGCGCCGCCGAAGCCGTGGTGCGCGAAGGCAACGAGTTTTCCACCGTCGTCCGCCTGGGACAGACCGAAACGCTGAAGGAATCCGGCGGGCGCGCCATTGGGGTGCGCGTGTTCATGGGCAAGCGCGCCGCCAGCACCTATTCCAGCGACTTTGCCCCTGCCGCTCTCGACCAGATGGTTACCTCCGCTCTGGCGCTATCCAAGGTCACCAGCGAGGACCCGCACTCCGGACTTCCCGACCAGGACCAGTTCGGCAGCATCGCGGGCGACCTCCAGCTTTTCCATGAGGACGTCTATTCTCTCTCGACTGCCGATCGCATCGATTATGCGCGCCGCGCCGAGCAGGCCGCTATCTCCGCCGATAAACGCATCACCAACAGCGAAGGCGGGTCCTTCGACGCCGCCGACGGCCATAAGGTGTTGGCGAACTCTCTCGGATTCGTCGGCGAGTACCGCAATTCGTATTGTTC
>JBOGLI010000577.1:0-3844 GCA_050746165.1 Terriglobales bacterium
GGGGATTCATATTCACGGGTGTAACCGATCAACTGTAGAGGGCGGAGCCGGATATCGTCGGTACGCTGCAGAACTGAGTGCGGTTGCGAACGTATCTGACTCGGACCGGCTGAGGGCAGCCGGTCCCACACTCCAGCTAGGAGGCGCGGTGTTTGGCGACGGAGGCGATCGCTTCGTAGCATTCGCAGGAAGCGCCGATGAGGCCTTCGCGGTTAATGATGTGAACGCGGCCGCGGCGATAACGGATCAGGCCGGCCTGCTGCAGCTTTCCGGCGGCGATGGTGACCGTGGCGCGACGGGCGCCGAGCATCATCGCGAGGAACTCCTGGGTGAGCCCCATTTCGTCGCTCTCGACCTTGTCGGCGGCGATGAGCAACCAGCGAGCGAGGCGTTCGTCCACATGGTGAACGCAGTTGCAGGCCGCATTGCGCGCCGTTTCGTAGGTGATCCGGGAGATGTAGCCGGACACGACAGGATGCGTGAGGTAGGGCATGAGCAGCGGGGCGGAGATACTGGCGACGTCGCCGGCGACCTGGATGAAATGCCGAAAGCGCGACTTCTTTTGTCCGATCAGCGCTTCCCAGTTCACCATGCCGGAGCAGCCGACACAGCAGATCTCGACCATGCCGCCATTTGCCATCTCCACCACCGACGACAACATTCCGGACAGAGGGAAATGGATGGCGCGAATGAGCTCATTGGCCTCTTGCACAGTGGCGTCAGGTATCAAGCTGCGGACAGTTAAATTGCGGGCAATCGCAGCGAAATCGGGGCCGCGACTGAGGATGGACAGAATGGTATTTCGCTGAAATTCAGCTGAGCGATTCATGGTGTCTCTTCTCCGCCTTGAGGGAAGAAGTTTGACCCGCTGGTGGTCAGGGAATCGCTTCTAGGGACAAGGAATATCGTTTTGTCTTATGTCAAGTATCGCACATAGCAAAGCGAACGCGGCAACAGGATTTCCGACTGTGCGATAGCGTACAGAGCGGGGATGGGACGTTGTCAGCGCGGCCGAGGGCGGCCGCGGCACTGGAGTTTTCGGCAGTTGAGGCGCAGGCCCGGCGAGGGCGCCGGGCCCCACAAGTATCTGAATTTCAGCGCAGAGTACGCAGAGGAAACAAAGGGTCCCTCGACTCGGACTAACGTCCTCGCTCGGGATGACAAATGCGACCTCGACTCGGGATGACAGACTTGGAGCTTCGATCCCCGATGACAGACTTCCCATTGATATTCGGGGCCGGGTTCTCACGCAATGTGAAGGCGTGCGCCAACCGCAAAACGTCCGATAAGAAATGCGTCAACCCCGCTCTGGACGGGGTGGGACTATGAATTGCAAATTGCTTTTCTTTGCATGCTATCGTACCGACGTGGCATAAATATGAGGAATAGCATCGATTTATTGAGGACTCCGGATGTCGAACAACGGCGATGGCGAGCGGAAAACGAACGAAGTTGAGAACGCAAGAATTCTGAACGGCTGGAAAGAGATTGCCACGTTCGTCGGGCGCGGGGTGCGCACCGTCCAACGATGGGAGACTCTGGGCCTGCCGGTGCGCCGGCCCAACGGGCACCTTCGCAGCGCAGTGGTGGCCACCGCGGATGAACTGTCATCGTGGCTGACGAGCACACCCCGGCGTGAGTTGGAAATGATTGCGGAGTTGCAAGCACGCGTTACGCAGTTGGAGATGGAAAACTCCGCCTTGAGGATGGAACTCGAAGACCTGCGAAGCGGCTCCAGGAAGACGGCGGTCCTCACGCGTCCGCGGCGGCGGGCAGAAGCTGCGTCCTAGCCGAGCGGTGATCGGTCGCGCCCGCCCTGGGCGCGCATGAATAAAGCAAAAAGCTAAACATCAGCGCAGAGATAGCAGAGACACAAAAGGTCCCTCGACTCGGACTAGCGTCCTCGCTCGGGATGACAAATCCTGCCTCGCTCGGGTGACAAAGATTCTCTCTCCCTTAATTCCCAAACTTTTAATTCGCAAACTTATTTCGTGGCGTTCAGGAAGTCCTGCTGGCATTTTTTAGCGGCGCTGGCGAGGGGCGGGAAGAGCGGCGAGTTGCGCAGGTTGAGCAGGAGCGGGTCGGATTGCAATGCTTCGGTCGAGCAGTAGCTATCGGCGACGGCGCCCTGGACTAATTGAGCGGCGATATCGTTCTGTCCGCAGTAGGAGAGGATGGCGGCATGGAAGTAGCGCAACTCGGCGTCGCGGAGATTCACAAGTCCGGGTGAAGCCTCGTAAACACGGCGATTCATCTCCGCTGGGGACGCCGGCTGCAAGCAGGCCTGGAGGATGCCGCCGAACCAGGTGGCATCGTCGGGAACCTTGGCGGCGGCGGCGCGGGCTTCGTCGGTATGGCCTTCGCGCAGGAGGATGGATGGGACCACGCTCGCCGCCCATTTCGAACGGGCGTCGAGGCGAACGTATTCCAGCGCGCGCGTCGTGTTGCCGAGTTCGAAGAAGGCGAAAGAGCAGGAGCGCAGGTCGTAGTTGGTGGGATCGAGGGCGAGAGCGGCGTCGCACTCGCGCTGCGATTGCTGCAGCAGTCCCGCATACCGCAGAACGTAGGCGAGGGTGAAGTGCGCCTGCACGTTGTCGGGATGACGGGCGACCAGTTCGCGGGCCTGGCGATAGGCGTCGGCGACGTGGCCGCGCTCGGCGCGAATGCGCACCAGGTGCGCGGCCGAGGAGAGCAGATTGGGATCGAGCTTGAGGGCCTTCTCGTATGCGGTGATCGCCTTGTCGTAGATGTCGTTACCGCCGGCGGCGTAGGTGGCGTCGTAGTAGTAGCGCAGGCCGAGCGCGTCCCAGGCCGGGGCGAAGTTTGGATCGAGTTCGACCGAGTGCTCGAGCATGGTAACGGCAGTGGAATTGGGCTCGGGATCGTGCGGCAGCGAACTGCCGCGGAGGTAGAGATCGTAGGCGTCGGCATTGCGCGGCTGGGTGGTTCCGGCGAAGGTGACGACGCTCGTGCCGAGCGCGGGCAGCAGTCCCTCGCGCACGGTGGTCGATAGCTCACCCTGCAAGCTGATCAGGTTCTCCCGAGGGATGGTGAAGCTGTCCTGCCAGATGAGCTCGTTATGGCGGACATTGACGGCGTCGATGGTGATGGTCAGTTGGTTGCCGACGCCGAGGAAGTGGCCGGTGATGACGGTGTCGGCTTTCATATCGCGCCCCGCCTGCTGCGCGTCGAACTCGCCCTTGGCATAGGCGGGCGAGGTCGGAACGGGACGAATCTCGAGCGAGGGCGTGTAGGCAAGGGTCTTGACCAGTTCATCGGCGAGGGCGAAGCGCAGGTAGTCGAGATCGGGGTCCTCGGCGAGGTTGTGAAACGGCAGCACCGCGATGGTCGCCTTCGTGCCGAGCGAGACATTCTTGGGGGGACCATGTTTTGCCCACCAGATGGTGACGGCGAGCAGGACGGTGGCGATCAGTCCGGCGGCGGAGAGCAGGATGTACACCTGGCGGACCGTGAGCCTGCGGAAAGCGTGGGACGGCTCCATGAGAAGCCGTGTATCGGAGTCGTTGACCTGGCGTAGCTCGATCTGGCGCTTGAGGCGGCGGAGGTCTTCGGCGAGTTCGCGGGCGCTCTGGTAACGGAGGCGGCGGTCCTTCTCCAGCAAGCCGCCGAGCACGGTCTGCATTCCCTCGGGCATGTCGGGGACATACATCGCGGGCGAGACGGGGCGTTGCGACTGAATGGCGGACATGGTTACGACGGCGTTGCGTCCGTCGAAGGGCTTGTGGCCGGTGACCGCCTCGTAAAGTACGACGCCGAGGGAAAACAGGTCGGTGCGCTCGTCGAGGAGCTTGCCCTGGGCCTGCTCCGGCGACATATACAAAGT
>JBOGLI010000578.1:0-4125 GCA_050746165.1 Terriglobales bacterium
ACCTCGGCCGCCTCGGCCTGCCATCCAGGCTAGATCGCGTCCACGAATATCACGTAGTGCGGGTTCCCCATCGAGACTGGCGTCCCAGTCACCTCGCGGAACGCCAGCTTGATCGGGAACGGATCGCCGACCTCGGGAGCGCCCATCGAAGTCTCGAATTCAAACCGCCGTTCGGCGCGCGAGACCAACGTGCAAACCTTGATGCCGGCATCGGTGCGGATCGCCATCCCGCTCCCACCGCGTTCCGAGATCAGCCACGACGCCACGCAACGGGTGCCGTTCCCCGAAAGCTCTGCGTTCGATCCGTCGGCGTTGATCAGCCGGATGCGCGCATCCACCTGCGGATCGGCGTGCACGAATTCCACGCCGTCGGCGCCCACCCCGCGATGGCGGTCGCAGATCGCTACCGTGAACGCCGCCAGGTTTTCCGGAGCATGACGCGCGTCCACGATCAGAAAATCGTTTCCGCACGCATGCGCCTTCACAAACGGAACGGACATCATCGCCCTCGCTTAGAAATTATAAGAAAGCGCACATCGCGGCGAATTCTAACAGCAGCACTGGCATGTCGCCGGGTCCGCACCTGCTGATCACCGGCCACTGATCACTTTCCCTAGGGCTGCGGCAGTTGCGCAACCGGCCGGTAAATTCGCACTGGCCTTTGCGACGGCGCCTCCACCACGGCGACAATCGCCAGTCCTTGTGGATGCTGGTGGACCGCTTCGGCGACCTGATCGCCATCAGCCGCGACGATGTAGTCGGCGCTCGCGGCTGGGTTCTTCAATGCCGCCTCCCAATCGCGGTAATTGCCTTCATTAATTGTCTGGCGAAGTGGCACCGCCGCGCGCTCCAGCGCGCCGCCGTGATCGCCGATATACATCAGGATCGTTACGTTATTGGGCAATCGCCGAAGAATTTCGGCCAGTTGGGCGTCCAGCGCATAGCGGGCACCGCCGTTGGCGCGCACCTCGCGCAGGCAGATCGGAACCGTCCTCCAGATCGACGCATAGCTGTAGCCTGTAAACAGCAGCGCCGGAAACACCGCGACCACGCACCACATCGCTCCGTGGCTGGCCCACCCTTCCGCCCCGTGCTGGTGGGTGGCCCACCCTTGTCTGGCCTGCTTTTGGCCAGACAGGGTGGGGATTTTCATCACCGCCCACGCTGCCGCTCCCCAAAACACCGCGAATGCCGGCAACAGTTCCAGCGCATAGCGAGTGTTGTAGTACGAGAACGGCCACCACACGGGAACGAAGATCGGTACTCCGCCCCACGCGATGGCGAGCGCGTAGAACGGCAGTGGTAGCCACAACAGCAGCAATGGCAGAGCCGCGCGCGCCCACAGCAGAATCGCGAGTGTCCCGAAAGCCGCTACGGGAAGCCAGGCATATTGCCAGCGGCCCGGCGATGCCGTGGGCGCGAAGGCAGTCCGCGTCGGCGGCCCGACCAGCAATCGTCCGGCGCCAAGGTTCAACTGCGCATCGCGGAGGAAATAGAGCGCGGCGACACCGGGCGCGTGCCAGCCCGGATGGTGAGGATCGCCCGTGCGCGTCGAGCGCGCTTCGATTGCCTTTGCCGAATACGGTCCTCGCTCAAACGCCAGCGGATCGCCGAAGTATGCGGCATTCCACCCGAACCACGCCGCCGGACCGATCGCCAGAAGAATGAGAAATATCGTGACCGGCTTTCTGAATTCGCGAATCGACTGCCCCCGTTGTTTCGCCATCAACCACACGATTGCGGCGGCAACGGCAAACGCGCATCCGTTGAACCACCCGTCGTAGCGAATGAGAATCTCGCCCAGCAGCGCAACTCCACACAGAACGAGCGACCGTCCACCCGGCCAAGTGCTGAGTGCCGAGTGCTGAGTGCTGTGCGGGGTCAGGGTTCGGGTTGGCTGAGCACTGAGCACTGAGCACTGAGCACTTCTTTCGAATTCCGCAAACCACACCGTCGCCCAAATGAATAGCGCCATCGACAGCGGTTCGTTCAATGCGGTGGCCTGGATATAGAGAAGGTTCGGATTCGCGCCGTAAATTACGGCCGCGACCCACGCCGCCGGGCGCGAGCCCAGCCCGTCGCGCACCAGGCGATAGATCCCTATAACGCCGGCGATATACCCAGCCATCGAAGGGATCGCCCCGCCAATGCCGCTCGTCCACATCGAGGTGGGAACGACGAACGGGATCGTCAGCAGGTGCTGCAACGGCAGCCATACCGTTCCGAGCTGGCTCAATCCAGGCGTGCGCGAATCGAACACCTTTCGCGCGATGTTGATGTGCGCCACCGCGTCGCCGGAAAGGAGAATCTGTGAATACCGGTAATAGTGCGCCAGGAACAGCGTCGAAACCGCGAACGACATCAGCGCCAGGATTTTTGGCGAAGGATCGTTCGCGTCGGTCGCAGGTGAAACGTCGAAGGTGGGATCGGACGCGCGCACGGAAACAGAGTAAATGAAAACATTCACCACGGATGTCCGCGTATCAACACGGATCAAATTCATTCTTCCGTGTTTTGTCTATCGGTGAAAATCCGTGGCAATCCGTGGTGAATTCTTACCCGCTCAGTTGCCGCGTACGGAAGCAGATGATCCACGGATTCTCACGGATAAACACGGATCTGGTTTCTCTGTTTCTTGATCCGTGTTCATCCGTGGCAATCCGTGGTTAATTTCTTGTATTACCCGAGGTGCGTCAGTTCACGGAACAACTCGAACCTGGCATCGATCTCTTCGCGCGACAGCTTGGTCAGCCGCATCGGTCCGAACTCTTCCACCGCGAACGATCCCATCACGCCGCCGTAGAACATCGCGCGCTTGAGCACTTCTTTGTTCAGTTCGCCCTGGGATGCAACATATCCCATGAATCCGCCGGCAAAAGAGTCGCCGGCGCCGGTCGGGTCCTTCACTTCTTCCAGCGGCAGCGCGGGCGCGCGAAACGGCGCGCCTTCCAGTCCCAGCCATCCGGGCCGGAAGAACAGCGTCGCACCGTATTCGCCGTGCTTGATGACCAGCGCCTTCGGACCGAGCGCCAGAACCTTGTTTGACGCGCGCAGTAAATTCGCATCGCCGGCCAGCATCTTCGCTTCCATGTCGTTGATCAACAGGATGTCGATGCCGCGCAACGTCTCGAGCAGCTTTTCGCGCTGGCCGGTGATCCAGAAGTTCATGGTGTCGCCGCCTACCAGTTTCACGCCCGGCATCTGCGTGCGCACCTGCTTCTGCAATCCGGGATCGATGTTGGCGAGAAAGAGGAATTCGGAATCGCGGTACGAGTCGGGGATGTTCGGATTGAAATCCTGGAAGACGTTCAGGTGCGTGAAGTGCGTCTTCGCCTCGTTCAGGTTCTGCGCGTCGTACTCCCCGCCCCAGTGAAAGGTCTTCCCTTTGGCGCGCTGCAGTCCTTCAAGGTTCACCTTGCGCGCCCGCAGCACGTCCTCCTGGTCGAAGTCCTCGCCGACGACGGCGATGATGCGCACGTCGGTGAAGTAGCTGGCGGCGAGAGAAAAATACGTCGCCGCGCCTCCCAGGATTCTTTCCGCCGAACCCGACGGTGATTTGATCGAATCGTACGCAACCGAGCCCACCACCAGGATCGACATTACGCCCCAGCCTCCCCTGTCAGATACTTATCGAGTAGTAGCTTCAGCCGCTCACGCGTTGCGGCAGGTATTTTTTTCGGATCGGTCATGATCGCGTACTTCAGCGCCGACCCGCAGTGGCACTTCCTATCCTTCGGCATGGCCACGACTGCGTTGCGTACCACCTCGCACGCATTCGCCGCATTTTTGTTGAGCACGGCGACGATCTGCTCGACCGTCACGGAATCGTGCTCCGGATGCCAGCAATCGTAGTCGGTGACCATGGCCAGCGTGGCGTAGCAGATCTCCGCCTCGCGCGCCAGCTTGGCCTCCTGCAGGTTCGTCATGCCGATCACGTCCATGCCCCACGACCGGTACAGGTTCGACTCGGCCTTGGTCGAGAACTGCGGCCCTTCGATGCAGATGTACGTCCCGCCGCGCTTGCCGACGACGTTAGCATTGCCGCACGCGGTATGCATGGCGGTCTGCACTTCGGCGCAGACCGGATCGGCGAAGGCAATGTGCCCGACAATGCCGTCGCCAAAA
>JBOGLI010000579.1:0-3364 GCA_050746165.1 Terriglobales bacterium
AGGTGCGTGAGATAGAGGTCGGTGCCGAGGAATCCGGGAATGACGACCACCGCGGAGCCGTCACCGTGCGGCACGCCGAGACCGTAAAACACCGGAGAGGCATGCAACAGAAGAATATCGGCGCCAAACAGCGCCTCTTTCCAGATCGAAATATTGGCTTCCGCGTGATCTTCCCTGAGCTGATTATCGACCATACGCTGCGCTAATTTGATCGTCTCTTTCCAGCGCCTGCGCGATGCTTTCGGGGAAAAGCCGCGTACGGCGAGCAGTTTGGGGCCTGGTACTTAGGATGGCCTGACAAAGCAGGCCGTTGCCACAGCGATGATTGCTTTCGGCCCAAAATAAACGACGCGCCGACAGAATGCAATCGGAGCGTCGTTTATTTGTCCTGCCGGGCCGATTACCTCCGTTACTTCTGGTAACTACGCGCCGGCGTGTGCGGCCGTGGCCATGGGACGGCGCGCCCGGTGGGCGGGCTTACGTTTCGCCGTGCTGTGTGGCGCCGCAGCCGGACGTCCCCGCTTCATCATGTTGTCGATCAGCGCCTTCTCCGCTTCCACGAAGGTTTTTACGCCCTCGCCCGTGAGAGCGCCCAACGGAAGGCGCAGCGGACGAAGCATGTTGATCGCCTTCCCGGCAATATGCAGGTTGGTATTCATCTGCTGGCCGGCGACATCGAGCAGCTTCTTCTGCGCCTCGAGGAAGGCATTGGCCGCTTCCCGGGCGAGCTTCGGCAGCTCGGTTTTCTTCATCGGCGCGTGCTTCACGTGCTTTTCGCCGGTGGCGTGCATGGTTTCTTCGGCGATGACGTCGAGGAATTTTTTCTGTGCCTCGACAAAGTTCTCCATCGCCTCGCGCGCCAGGTCGATCATGTTCTCGCCTGCGCCTGTGTATGGCTTGCCGGCTTTGACGGCGTGCAGCCATTGCGTGGTCTGTTTATTCGCCAGGTCGAGGAACTGCTCCTGCATGGCCAGGAAGGTGCCCAGGCTGCGGCGGACCATCTCGCTCATGGCGAGCGCTGGCGCCGAGCCGCCCACCCGCTCCTTGATGCCGCCCATCAGGAGTTCCGACTCGGATTTGGCGAGTTCGATGAGCACGCGCTGGCTTTCCAGGAAAGTCGCCGTGCCCTCCGCGGCCAACTCGCTCAGCATGACGAGCGGCGAGCGATCGGGACTGGAAAGGTCGTCGCGCAGGGTCTTCATCAGGCTGAGGTTCTGCCGCATGGCCAAGTCGACGAGAATGCGCTGGGTGGAAAAGAAGCTTTCCACTCCCTGCTGCATCCACCCGGTGACGAGAGTAAAGAAAGATGATGGATTGGTTGGCGTGGCGGAAGGCCGGTTGTTCTCTTTCATGAAAAGCCTCCGATTATGCTGCAGTGCAGCAACGAGAAAATCCTAGTATTCTGGCGTGCTTGTGTCAATATAAATGCGATCTATTTTGCAGTGCAGAAATGGGAAAATGGTACAGGCGTCTCGCCTGCCACGGATCATTTGAAACGCCATGGAACCTATTGTCGTTCGCAAGTACGGCAACCGCCGCCTCTATGACACCGCCGCCAGCCGCTACATTAATCTTGAGGAATTGGCGGCCATGGTACGGCGCGGGGAAGAGGTCCAGGTCGTCGACGCGAAAACCGGCGAGGACCTGACTCGCCTCACCCTGACGCAGGTCATCGTTGGCGACGCCAAGGACCAGCGCGCCGCGCTGCCGCTGGAAGTCCTGCGCGAACTCATCGTCGCCTCCAATCACGCCGGTCGCGATTTCGTGATGTGGTATTTGAAATCCGCCTTCGACGCCTACCGCAAGCTCGAGGGAACGGTGGAATCGTCGTTGCGGCCGCTCTCCCCATCTGGGCTGGTGAAGAGCCTGATCGGCGCCGGCGACGAACAGAACGAATTGCAGCAGCTCAAGCAGCGCGTGGCGGACTTGGAGAAGCGCACCCGCCCAGGCAAGAAGGTGAATCGCAAACGCCGGTAGCAGCAATACCTGTTCAATCCCCCGCCGCAGCCATTGCCGCGGGTTCTGCTGCCGTTTCGGGTTTCTTCCTCTCGGCGACCACGCGCGGCTTCCGCGAAGTGCGCACTCCCGATGCCTTCTTCAATTCCTCGAATGCCTGGCTCAGCAACTTGGGCATGCGTTGCAGGTCGGGAATAGCGTGCGCGTCGCCGGAGAAGCCGAAGTGCGCGACATCGTTGTAGGTCAGCACCGCGACGTTCATCCCGAATTCGCCGCCGAGCGGCACGTAGGGATAACAGCTCAGCATGCGGCGCCCCATGAGGTAGAGAGGTTCGCGCGGCCCCGGTACCTGCGTGCATATAATGTTGCCCGCCGGAATCGGCAGCGCGCTGGCGATCGGGCCCAGCATCGCTTGCACCGGCACCGGTACGGCCCCGAGCACCGTGCCGAAGAAGCCCACAACATCGGCGAGATGAGAGGACTTCAGAAACGCGGTGCGCTCGTGAACAGACGCGATCAGCCGCTTAGGGGACTTCGAGAATGGAATTGTCACCGGCAGGAAGGTGATGCGGTTGCCCAACTCGCTTAAGTGGTCTTTGCCGCGGATGCTGACGGGAACGATCACGCGCAGCAGCCCGCCAGCGGTCTTGGCGTGGTGCATTTCCGCGTAGCGGCGCACCGCGGTCGTCACGACGGCCAGAAAGACGTCATTCACGGTCGCACCGTAGTGCCGCTTTACCGCTTTGATCTCATGCAACGACAACGCCGCCCACTCGAATTTTTGCGGTCCCCGGCAGACGATGTTGAAGGGCATCCGCTCGGTCGGCGACGCGAACTCCGGGATGAGCTGCGTCAGCTCGCCGAGCGATGGCACCTTGGCCTGCGCGCCCAGGCTGTGTTCCTCACCTTCATGCGTATCCCCGTTGCTCATGGCGTGCGTCATGCGCTGGGCGAAGTCCAGCAGTTCGGCTTGGGCGGTGAGAAACCGCTGCATGCCGGAGAAGAACGTCGTCACCACGCCGTCCACCAGTCGGGTGCTCGCGTCGGTGGGCTTCGGCGCGTGGAATTTCCTGGGAGGGGCAAGCGGCGGAGCCTCGGACGTTGCGTCCATCAGCGTGGCCAGCATGCCCACGCCTGAAATTCCATCGGCGAGGCAGTGATGCACGCGCACGATCAGCGCCGTGTGCGTGCCCGAGGCACCCGCATTCTTCACGCCCTGTACCAGCGTGAAGTCCCACAGCGGCCGGTTGCGGTCCATGGTCGCGCTGAGCAGCTTTCCGGCAAACGCTTTCAACTCCGCCGGAGTTCCACGTTTCAGCTCGGCCTCGGTGATGTGACCACGGATATCGAACGCCGGATCGTACTCCCAGCAGGGCAGGCCGAGGTTCATCGGCGGCATGACGACGCG
>JBOGLI010000580.1:0-4377 GCA_050746165.1 Terriglobales bacterium
ATCGTGATGGGCGTTCTGCGTTGGCGCGCCCGTTTGGACCTCGGCATCGGCGCGGTCTCCAAAGAACCTCTTACGAAACTGGATGCGGAAGTGCTGACCGCGCTGCGCATAGGGGCGTACCAGATCGGCTGGATGCGCCTGCCGGCGCGCGCGGCCGTGAACGAAAGTGTGGACCTGGTGAAGCGGGCGCGATTTCGTTATTCGGCGCCCTTCGTGAATGCAGTGTTGCGAAAATTGTCGGCGAAACCGGAACTGATGGAGCCGTTGCTCTCGGCCGGGCCGAAAACGGTATTGGACCTGGCAACGCTGTACTCGCACCCACTGTGGCTGGTGGAACGTTGGGCGCTGACGTACGGCCTGGAGGCGGCGGAGAATATCTGCGACTACGGCCAGAAGCCGCCCGCGACGGCGCTCCGTTTGCGGGAGGCCGCGGTCGAAGAAGAGCTCGCGCGAGACGGCGTGGAGCTTGCGCCGGGCGCGTTGCTGAAGAGCGCGCGACGGGCTGTGAACGGTGACATCACGCACACGCGCGCGTACGCCGAAGGCCGCGTGGCCATCCAGGACGAGGCGTCGCAGTTGGTCGCGCTGCTGGTCGGGATGGGCGAGCGCCTGCTCGACTGCTGCGCCGCGCCGGGCGGAAAAACGGCGATCCTGGCGGAACGCAATCCACAGGCGCAGATTGTCGCGTCGGAAATTCACCCGCATCGGGCTGCGCTGATGCAAGAGCGGCTGCGGCAAGCGTCGAATGTACGGATCGTTACGGGCGATGCGGCCGAGGTCGAAGAGCGTGACTTCGATCGCGCGCTCGCAGACGTTCCCTGCTCGGGCACGGGGACGCTGGCGCGCAATCCGGAGATCAAGTGGCGTCTGACGATCGACGACCTGGCCGATCTGCACGCGCGGCAGGTGCGCATTCTGAATGGCGCGCTGGACCGGGTGCGTCCGGGCGGCCGCGTGGTCTATTCGAGCTGCTCGATGGAACCGGAGGAATGCGCGGGCGTGTTGGAAGAGGCACTGAAGGAGCGCGCGGCGGTGCGGGTTATATCCGCGCGCGAGGTGCTGTCAGAGATCGATGATTTAGCGATTGCCGCGGACGAGTTGATTAGCGGGCCGTATCTGCGAACGATTCCCGGTGTTCAACCGTGTGATGGATTTTTTGCGGCAGTGGTGGAGAAGAGTTGCTAGCTGGTTGTTGGTTGTTGGTTTCAGTTACGGACGGCGTGAAGGCCGTCCCTATCAAAGAACCACAGTTGATCAGACTTTTACTAGGCCGCGCTGACGGCGTTATCATTCACCGCTGAGATCGATTGCTGCCACCGATCGTCGAAGGCCTGCACGACCGCGGCCTTCGCCTCCTCGAGCGGAAGAGGCGGAATGATGGTCATGCCGACCAGCGGGGCGAGTGCGTGGTAACGCCGGCGTGAATCGATGAGGAAATCGAGCGGATACTCCGGCTTACGCGCGCGTGCTGCCACGGGGTCGGCGTCGAGGATGTAGGCTACATCGGGCTTGGGAGCGATCGCGGCGGCAAAGCGGACGAACGCGCGCGTCAGCGAATTCTCCAGCGGCAGGTTTGCAAGCTCGTCATGGATATACCGGTCCATGATGATGACGTCGACGCCGCTGCGGCGGGCGCGGGCGATCACGCGGCGCAGGTTGATGGCGTCCATCAGGTAGAGGCCGTGGCGCGCGAAATTAACGTGCCATCCGCGAACATTCTTGTCACGGCGGTTGACCGGTTTGCCGGGTGCGCCAATGCCGCGCTCGCTCTTGAACACCTTGTGCACGAAGCCCTCGCGATAGCGCGAGAGCACCACGACGTTGTCCCAAAACGCGTACAGCACGGTGCGCAGGCCGCGAGCTTCCAGCGATGCGCGCAGATTTTCGATCTGCGTGGTCTTGCCCGCGCCGTCGAGGCCGGAGAAGCTGATGAGAAATGGCATAATCGTTGTTCGTTATTGGTTGTTGGTTACTGGTTATTGGTTACCAGCGGCTAAAGCCGCGTATTCTGCGGCTTGGAAGCGGCACGGCTGAAGCCGTGCCCTGATACAAACAGCGATCAACTCTTTTACCGTCCCGATCCCGGAGGCGTGCTTCCGGTCGCGTGCGAGAGGGCATAGACCGTGCCAATCGCGGCGGCGCCGGCGGCGACCAATCCCAGCTTGATGAGCAACGAGCGCTTCTGGTTCTGATTCGCAGGAGCGAGCGCCGCGCCCGCGGGACGCGAGGCCGCGCCACCGGCGGTGACGCCCTTTTCAGCGGCGGCAGCGCCCAACGGCGCCTGGTTCTTTTTGTTCTTCGCGTTCGCCGGCTGCTGGCCGTTTTGCGTTTGCGCGTCAGCCGGCTGTTGCGCCTGCTGCTGATCGGTCTGCTGCTGCGCGGGCGTCGTGGCCTGCTGCTGTTGCTGTTCCTGCTGCATGGTGGCGCTGGGGGCGTCGGGCAACGACTCAGCCATCAGCACCTTTCCCTGCTGCTCCTGCTGGGGCATGGTCCAGGCCTGCGCCAATTGCGGTCCGCCGAGCAGCACGAACAGCAGCAGAGCGGAAAGTGTATAGATCGTCCGGGAATAGCGTTTCGACATGGGGAACTCCTATCCAACGCGGTCCGCGGAATACGGACCTGAAAAACCGGTTTTGGGAGACTGCAACTCCGGATACAGCAACGGAAGAAGACGCTCGATATCGGCCTCGCGGTTGCCAAAGTGCTTCAGGCGCTTGAACGCGTAACGGGCCATGTTGGGGGCGGTGGGCGGGCCGTACCAACAGCATTTCGTCATCGACGGAGACGCGCCGTAAAAGACGCGGAATTGCCGGAACAGAAGATCGGGCGAGTGCAACAGGGCGGCGGCAAAGCGGTGGTTGCCTTCGAGAATGGTGACGGGGCTTGCGTCGTCCACACCGATCAGCACGGCGGCGCTGCAATCGGTCCGCTTAGCCAACTCATGGCTGAACTCCTTCACCGCGGTCACAACGTCCCCGACGCGGGAAATCTCCACCCCGCCGTTAGCGGTGCCGCCGACGACGTACGTCTTACTGAAATCACCGTCGCGCATGCGCTTGACCACGTGCGCCAGGCGGCAACTGTGGCCGCCGATCTTGCGCCAGTGCGTCCGGGCGAAGACATCCAAGCGGTCCAGATCCCGCGGCTCAAGTTGCACTTCGTGCCACACCGTGTCGGGAGGAAGCTGGTTCCACATGTGCCCGCGGCGGCGATAAAACAGCGCGCGGCGAACGGCGTTCTCGCGCGCGTCCTTTAAGTCGGGATTCTCGACGAAACGGAGATACCGCTCGCGGTCGCCATCGAAATCGTGGTGATGGAATTCGTTGCGCAGAAACTCCCAGATGACTACGTTTTCCGTTACCTGACGCAGGTTCCTCATGCCGCCTCCTGCTCCCGCATGGGCGTCACGGCCCGGCGCAGGAACGGCAGCGCCACGACGACCAGCAGCGCCGACATGCAAGTCAGCTCGACGGTGATGACCTGGTGCAGCGTGGAGTGGAACAGATAGATGCCGCCGACGATGAAGGCGCTGAAGGCGAGCTGCCACCACGCGGTATTGGCGATGCGGCGCGACATCTCGTAGGCGATCAGCACGACGCTGAGCGAGTAAATCCCCGCGTTCGCGGCGTAAAGCGCGAGCAGCGAGCCGAGGTTCGTGCCCGCGGCAAACATGCGTCCGAAGACCAGGTGCAGGACGAAGTTAGGGAAGAACGTCAGCATGGTGACGAATCCGCCCGTCAAACACACAACGAAAAGCACGGGGACGGCGAGCAGTCCCTTGCGCGATTGTTCTTCCTTCGCACCCGCCGAGATCGGGAACATGGCGCTGACCACCATCCAGGAGGCGAAGTACACGACGCGGCCGACGAGCGCGACCGCGGCAAACAATCCGGCACGCTCGGGACTGAAGAAGTGCTTGATGAGAAGGATGTCGGTATTGCAGATCAGGACCTGACCGGCGAAGTACACGATTGCCTGGCGCGCTTCCCCGCTGGAGACGATCACGTCGGGTGCGGGATCGCTTCCCAGTTCGCGCGGGACGCCGGGAATGAAATAGGCGAAGACCAGCGAGGCGGCAATGGCGACAATCGCGCCCATCGCGCCAAACCCGAGCTCCACGAGCAGCACAGCAGCGAGGAATTTCAGCAGGGCTTCGAAGACGTAGCTGGCGGCGAAGAGCTTGAACGCGCACATGCCCTGCATACCGCCGCGGCGCGCGCCGACGGGGACGTAGAACGCGAAGCCGGCAGCAAGGGTGAGGATCATCCACGGGCTCGGGAGGTGCAGATAGGCGGTCAGCGGAACGCTGGCGACGGCCAGCGAAATTCCGATCACGGCGCCGAGCTTCCAGGCGCGCTTCATCAGGCGTTGATAGAC
>JBOGLI010000581.1:0-4804 GCA_050746165.1 Terriglobales bacterium
GTGATCGTATGCGTGCCCGTCGCGAACGTCGCTTTCAATTGGGCCTGCAAACTGGCGTCGTAGTTGGTGCCGGAACCGGCATGACCGCTGTAGGAAACGGTGCCGTTAACCGGATTGCCGTTATCGGAAAACGTCACGGTTCCAGTCGGCTCGGCAAGTACGGAAGTGCTCCCCACCGAAATCGTGAGGGTCACTTGTGTAGTCGGCAAGGCAATGTTCGGCAACACACCGTAGGAGTTCGCCCAAGTTCCTGTCTTGACCACCGTCACGGCGAAGGGCGCGGCTGACGAATCCGCTCCCATGTAATCGGCGTCGCCGGAATACTGCGCATACAGGCTGTGCGCGCCAAGCGTCCCCGGAACGTACCACCCGTAGTAGGTCGCGCTGGCCGATGTAGTGCCAATTCCTGCGCGTGCGTCCACTGCGCCGGATTGCACTACCTCAGTCGTTGCTGCCCCGTCTTCGAACCAGTTGTAGACTCCAGTCGGAGCACTTCCCGAGCTGTGGGTCGTCACAAACGCGTTCACTTGCGTCGGCGATCCATATGGCACGTCGCCCAAAGGTGCTTTATTGGCCGTCAATGTAGTCGGCGCTTTCGAGATCGTCACCGCCGCCGTTCCTGTATTCGAGAGGTAGCTCGCGTCGCCCGGGTACGAACCGGAGATCGTGTAGCTGCCCGCCGGCAATTGAATCTGCCAGTCCTCGAAGTATCCTTTGCTGTTCAGCGTGAAGCTGCCGCCATCCAGCGCCGAGCCGTTCGAGGTCAGCGCCACCTTTCCAGTCGGACAACTCGCAGTTTGCTTGGAGCACGTGCTGCTCACGCCGGCCGCTGACACGGTCGCGGCCGCGTCCGCCACCTCGCCGTGCAGGACGTAGGGCGAGCCATACGGCGTCGAGGCTGCGCCGAAGATCGGCTGACCCTGGGCGTCGAACGTAACCAGGCTTAGAAGGGTCTGGCTTGCTTCCGGACTTATGGTGACGGAGATCCCGTTCGAATCGCTGGCGGCGTGGGTTGCGTCGCCCGGATAGCGAGCCGTGACCGTGTAGCTTCCGCCGGGAAACATGCGCGAATTCCACGCCGCCGCGCCGGAGCTCAAACTGCCCGAATCGATTCCGCCGGACTTGCCCAGCAACGACACGGTTCCCGAGGACGCCGCCGGCGTAACGCTCACCGCGACGCCGATACTGTCGCCGTGCGTCGCGGTCACTGCCGCCTGCGAGCCATTCAGCGTCAGCGCCACCGAGGTCGCCGCCGCGTTCTTGACCGCCGACGCGATCCCATTCACCAGGTTGGTCACGTTCACCGTTCCCAGGCCGGTGGCCAGGTCATATCCAGTACCCGCCGCGTAGGCTGGGGCGCCGGTGGCGTCCACCTCCACGCCGGTCGTGCTCCCGCTGCTGGCGCTGCAATTCGGCGTTCCCGCCGTGCAGGGAACGGCAATATTGCCGCTAACCACGTCGTTAAACATGCACGCGCTGCCGCCCGACGACGACGTCCGGCACGACGCTCCCGTTTGCGCCGCCAGCGAATACAGCAGCGGATTCAGGTTCCCCAGCCGCGTTCCCGCCTTCTGTTCCGCCAGCGCCACGATGCCGGCGAACGCCGCCGCCGAGGCCGAGGTCCCGCCAACGGCGAAAAAGCTGAAGCTGCTGCCCGGCTGGCATACCGCTCCATACTGCGTGTCCGATTGGCACACCATGTAGAAGCTGTTGCTGCTGGAGCTCACGGCCGCGAACAGGGACACATCCGGCAGATCGCGCACGCCGTCGGCGGGCACGCCCGTGCCGCTTTGCCATGCGGGTTTCGCTCTCCCACCCTGGCATTGCACGCTCCCAGACGTCGCAGTCGAGACGGTGCACGAGCTTGGCCCGCCCGACGCCGCCAGGATTTGCAGTCCGCTGCCTGCAGCCGGCGTGCCGCTCGACGGCATTACCGGGCACACGCTCGGATTCGCGAGGGTGGCCGTGGCCGCGCAAGTACTGTTCCAAGTCATTTCCGGGATGTAGCCCTTCGCCGAAGTACGTGTGGTCGGATCGTTGGTCGTGTTCCAATAGGTCGATTGCGATCCCACGTCGTTGAAGTCGGTCCCGCCCACCGCCACGTTGTACGCAGTCGAGGCCAGTCCGTTGACCGCGAGCCCGTGCTGCGCGATCTTGGTTGAGCTCTGGTAATCGCAGCCGGCCGATCCGCTGTCGCCCGCCGACACCAGGACGGTGATTCCCTGCGCCGCCGCCTGCTGCCACAGGGACTGGATGTACTGGTTCTCCGTCGTTCCGAGGCCCGCCTCGCAATACCCGTAGCTGACGCTCATCACCCCGGCGAGATTGTTGTCGATCACGTGCAGGGCGGCCAGGTCGAGACCGCTGGTCGTGACCGTATCCTGCGCCGACACCAGCATCACCTTCGCACCCGGCGCCACCGCGCTCGACCACTCCAGATCGAGCACCGACTCGCCTTCGGCGCCAGCCACAATTCCGGGGTCGGGACCGTCGATGACGACCGAGGTGTCGCCGGTTCCCAGGTTGAAGATCGAGCGGAAACTCGCGATGTCGGAGAGATGCACGTTGCTGACGCCCAGCAAGGCGATGGTCTGCCCGGCGCCGTTATTGCCCGCCTGCAGCAGCGGAGTGGTGTTGTAGATGGCCGCGAAGTCGCCCGGACCGACGGCATAATAGCTGCCGCTGGAGCTCTGGCCCGTGTATTCCGGAGTGACGGTCCCGTCCGCCTGCCGCCGGAACAATCCGAAGGTGCGCGACAGCGGCTTGCGGGGAAAATCGTTCAACGATACGACGCCGCGGACCACCGTCGCCAGCGCCGCCGGAATCTCAGGATCGTCCGCATTCGCCCAGTACTGCCGGCCATTGACAACGTATTGGTGAATCGCCGTGTGGAAGGCCCGCTGCACGCGCGCGGCGTCGCCGGAAAACTCGATTGCCATCTTGCCCGCGCTTACCCGCTCGACGGTAAAACCCTGCTGCGCCAGCCATGCAGTCACGGCGGAGACGTCCGCCTCAGCCGGCCCGAATTTGTCGCCGAATTCGGCCGGCGTAAGCCATTTCATGTAACTAGGAGAAGAGCGGTCCTGCTGCTCGCCCAGAAATTTCTCCAGCGCGGCGTCCCGGTCGGGCGTGCGTGACAGCAATATCACCATATGCTGCGCCGGAAGGTCGGCCGGCGCGGCGCCTTGGTCGTACTCCGCGCGGGCCAGAGGGTGTGTGTTGCCCCGCAAACGGACCAGTTGCGTATCGTCGATCGGGCCTTGAATCCGCGCCTGCGCGGGCGCCTGCGCTGAAAGCGACTCCGTCGCAATCAAGAACAGTGCCACACACCAGAACGTCCAACACCATCTCCGCCACATGCAATAACCTCGACCCGCTGGCCGGGAGTCACCCTGATAACCCCCGCCACAATAATTTTCAAGGAGCCAGGTCACGCGCCATGGTGACCACCGGCGTCACGCGCAAATAGGCTAAAGCTTCCAACCTGGTCCCTATGCGACCCGCCAAGGTATCGAACTCCGCCGAAAATGTCGAGGAGCGATACATCTTATTTAACTGGGAGTTTAATCTTAATCGGACGGGCAACTCTGCAGGAAATATCCACTCCATTGATCGGCCGGACGCCGTCGCTATGGAACGAAAAACGGGCCGCGAATCGCGCCGCAGCCCGTCTCGATACACGCTACTCAGTCCTTGCTACTCGGCCAGCTCCATGGTCAGCACCGCGCCGCCCATGCTGGCGAGCACGGCGGAGACTTTCACCGGCTTGCGCGAGTCCTTCGCCACCCACAGCGTCTGCTTGTCGGTGTCGGAGGTGATCTCGAGCTTGTACGTGTCAAACGTGCCGGCTGGAACCGTGACGCTCTCCGAGCCCACAACCTTCAAGTCCATCACCTTCTCTTTCATGCGCTGGACATCGAGGTTTCGGAACGACGTGGCATAGCCCTCGGCCAGCGGCAGGCAGCCGAGCACCTGCAACGCGCCCGCGGCATCGGCGAAGAGCGGGCCGCCGAGATCGACCGAGATGGGACGGTCTTGCCCGCCCATGCTCAGCTTGCCGCTCGCTTTGTTATTGGCAAAATCGAGCGCGATATCGACCGGACCCTGCTTGACGGAGCGCTTGAGCAGGACCAGCGTTCCCTTCTCCAGCGTTGCGGTGTCCACGGCCTGGCCTTGCGGCGTGTCCATGGTATCGACAGCGGTCCACGCGCCATTTTCTTCCTTGATGCTGGTCGAGATGGCGAGCGCGATCTGCTGCGGACCGGCGGCGATCGTGCCCTTGTACTTGTATGTACCAGGAGTCAGATCGGCCGCGACTTTGGGAACCCCGACTGACTTCGCGTCCACCTTCTTGGCTAGCACGACCGACTTCGGATCGACGGTGATTTCGGCCAGGCGCTTGGTAGCTTCCGCGCTGCCGCCTTCCTGGTAGCGACCGTTGAGGTGCGCGGCCAGGAACTTCTCCGCCGCCATATACATGGCGAGATTGTTCTGCGGACGCTGGAAGCCGTGCCCTTCGTCGGGCGCAACGATGTACTCGACGGGGAAGCCGCGGTCGCGGAGTGCGATGACGATCTGGTCGGCCTCGCGCTTGTTGACGCGAGGGTCGTTGGCGCCCTGCACGACGAGCAACGGCGTCTTGATCCGGTCGGCGAAGAAGAGCGGCGAGCGGTCGTGCAGCATCTTCTTCCCTTCCTCGTTGGTGGGATCGCCCATGCGCTTGTAGAACGTCTTGCGGCCCGCCTCCCAGTAAGGAGGAATCGACTCAAGCAGTGTGGCCAGGTTCGACGGTCCGACGTAATCG
>JBOGLI010000582.1:0-2268 GCA_050746165.1 Terriglobales bacterium
GAGTACATCAATTGGTCGGCCTGCCGGATCGCCTCAGTCACCGATTCCGGCGCGGACAGAAACGTAAGTGCTACGATGCTGAATGTGACTGGCAACGATGCGGCGCGCATCGATTCATTCAGAAGCGTCTGCAACTCGGCCAGCTTTGTCGCTGCCGCAGATTCCGCCGTTTCCGGGAGCACGAACGAAAATTCATCTCCGCCGAGTCGTGCCGCGAAGTCTGTGCTGCGAAGGTGTTCCGACAAAACCGTCGCGACCAGGAGGAGCGCTTCGTCGCCCGCGGCGTGGCCATGCCGGTCGTTGACGAGCTTGAAGTGGTCCAAGTCAATGTACGAGATGGTAAAAATGCGAGCATAGCGGCGCGCGCGGTCCAGCTCCTGCTCGAGCATTTCATAAAAAGCACGCTGGTTCAGCAGACGTGTGAGCGGATCAGTCCGGGCAAGTTCTTCTGCGAGCGACAACGCTCCATGGAATTCGGTCAGCAGCACGACTGTGACTACAAACAGCGAAAAGCGAACGAAAGAATTCCAGACTTGCACTCCTGCCACGAACGGTGCGCCGGCAAGATTATTTGCGATGCCCCACGCACACGCAGAGACCACGCTGAACAGGATTCCTGCCCTGCGGCCGATCGTCCAGGCAACCAGCATCGGCGCGGGGAGATAGAACACCGAGGACGAGATCTCATAGCCTGTGCGGTAATCGATGATTGCAACCAGCACGACCCAGGAAAGCGCGAACAGGGTGATTTCCGTTCGGCTCATCAGCTCGGCCCGGTTGGTTATAACCAGGAAAAGTCGCGAGGGGCGCTCCGCGCGACGGCCAAGCAGCCTCATCACCATGCCAACTCGTATACGATGGAAATGTGAGCGGTGCAAGCGGAAAGAAGTGGAGGAACTTGTATCGCCGGGGTAAGTCGGATACCTTCAGTCCCGTTGCCGATGCCCATCGCCTTCCTCACTCTCGAACTTCGCATTGAAGCGGCGCAATCGCTCAAAGACCGGCGCCAGGTGGTGCGCAGCCTGAAAGACAAGCTGCGGGTGGGGTTTAACGTCTCGGTCGCGGAATTGGATGGAGCGGAGTTGTGGAACCAGGCGACGGTTGGGATCGTCAGTATCAGCGCCTCGCAGGATTACCTGCGCGGCCTGATGGAAAAGGTCGAACGCGCCGCCAACCGCATCGTGAATAATGCCGGCGCCGAAATCGCCGATTCGTTCATCGAATATTTGTGAGTTCGCAGCCTTTGCGTACAGTACGTCAGTATTTCAGTATGTCAGTATTTCAGACCCGAAACCCTGAAATACTGAAATACTGACGTACTGAGATACTTTCGAATGCACGACCAGAACAGAGCGGCACAGTACCATCGCGAACGCCTGGCCGACGCCATGCGCGAGGAGATCTCCGCCATCGTCGAGGGCGAGCTCGCCGACCCGCGCATTGGCCTGGCCACTGTCACCGGTGTCGAAATCATGCCTGATGGTAAATCGGCCATCGTTGCGATTAACGTTCCGGAAAGCGAAAACGAGAAGAGCACGCTCGCCGGACTGGAAGCTGCCAAGGGATTCATCAAGCACGAGATCGTCGATCGTCTGCGCATTCGCCACGCTCCAGAACTGCATTTTCGTCTCGACCGCTCGCCGCAGGTCGAGACGCGCATCAACACGCTCCTCGATCGCGTGAAGAAGCGGCAGAGGTAGTCTTCGGTCTTCAGTCGTCGGTCGTCAGTCTTCAGCACAACCGTTTCGCGAAGGGCTGACGACGAAAACTGAAGACCGGAGACTGAAGACCGGAGACTGAAGACCGAAGACTGCAGACGCACTCCCGCTGTTCCTTTTCTCCCGCCGGTGCTAGGATTCCCTGTTTCGCCATCGCACATCTTAGGTTCTGAGACAGGGCCGGCCCGTGGAGGACGTACTACAACGGATTCTGGATGAGATCGGCCGTCGCGAACGCTTCGTGCTGGTCTCGCACGCGCGCCCCGACGGCGACGCTGTCGGCTCTGTCCTCGCCTGCTGCCAGATCTTCGAACAACTGGGGAAAAAAGCCGACGTGGTCATGCGCGACGGCGTGCCTTACCTCTACCGCCCGTTGCCTTGCGCCGACCGCGTAATCGAGACGACCAGCGTCACTGGCCAGTACGACGCGGCCATCCTGCTCGAATGCGACTCGATTCAGCGCACGGGTTTGGACGGACTGGAAGGCCGGTTCCTGATCAACATCGATCACCATCTGAGCGGGCGCCCGTTTGCCGACATAAATTGGATC
>JBOGLI010000583.1:0-1957 GCA_050746165.1 Terriglobales bacterium
GACCGGCGGTCGTCGATGAATTATCGGCGGCAAGGGCGGAAGTCATCTCAATTCGAAACAAATGCGAGGATGAGGAGTGGAGGATTTTGCCTGTGGAAATTTCCTGTCAAGCCCCCCAAATGTCACAAATCGCGGCAAATTGCTGAAAGGAGAAGAAATATAGTTTGCAAAATGACTTCCGGATTACCCTGTTGAACCTGCTATCCTGAAATTAAGAGTGAAAGAAAAAACACTTGAGGGCGCGCCGGGAAAACGGCGCGCTTTTTTGTTTGGCTGTCGGCTGTAGGCTGTCGGCTGTCGGGCCGAAAATATCAGCGAAGGTGCTATGCGTCAAAAGACGATAGATCCGGACGTGGTGCGGCAGTGTCAACAGATGGTGGTGGAGAATGCGCCGGAGATCACCGCGGCGCTGATCAAGAAGGCGCTGGAGGGGAGCCAGCAGCACGCAAAATATCTGTTCGACTTCGCCTTCGAGGCAGCGCCGAAACAGGCGGACGATGATGACGACATTCCCGGACCGTCGCTGGCGGAGATCCTGCTGGAGCGGCTGCGTCAACTGGAAGAGACGGAGCCGGAGGAATGCGCGAGGGCGTGAAGTGAAACTCTCAACCGCGGTTAGGGGAAATGCCAGTAACTCTGCAGCGAGGCCCTCAGCGGCTAAAGCCGTAAAGATAATGCGGTACATACGGACGGCCTGAAGGCCGCCCCCTTCAAGGCGATCCCTCGATTGGACCTTCGTTAGGTATGATGGATTGAGGGATTGCGAATTGCGGAATTGCGGAATGGAAAAAATCCGACAATCTTGAAACTCGGCAATTCCGCAATTACCCATTTTTCGAAAGTATCGATTTCCTGAATCATGGACATGACCTGGATTACCGACCGGATCGCGGTCGGGGGCGGCATCTGGACGTTGGAAAAGATGGCGGCGGTGGCGCGAACGGGCGTCACGCACATCATCGACATGCAATTGGAGTTCGACGACACGGAGTTGGCGCGGCCGTACGGCGTGGCGGTACTGTGGAACGCCGTGGATGACGATTTCCAGCCGAAGCCGCCGTCGATATTCCAGCGCGGGGTGGAGTTCGCGCTCGATGCACTGAACTCGCAGCGCGAAGGCAAGGTGTTCATCCACTGTGCGGCGGGGGTGCACCGGGCGCCGATGATGACGCTGGCGCTGCTGCGGGTGCTGGGTTATTCGCTGGACGAGGCGATGATGCTGATCGAGGAGAAGCGTCCGGTGGTGGATTTCGCCGACGTGTACGTGCGCAGCGTAGAGAATTTTGTGAGGGAATACAGCTCGGCGGCGGCGCGATAATAGATTGAGCCACTGATGATCTGTGATCGACGCTGATCAAAACTAAGCGGTCGCGGAGCAACGCGGGCAGGTAGTAGCTGAATGACTCGCAGAAGCAGATTCCTCGCGGGCTGAAGCCCGCTCGGAATGACAAAGAACAAACGGGTACCACGGCACGACTGAAGCCGTCCCCTGATACACAGGAATTACACATGACTGTGATCCATCCATGCCGCCGCCTAGTGCGGCTTTTTTATTGCCTGATTTCGGTGCTGGTGGCGGTGGCGCTGCCGGTGCGAGCCGCCGATCCGGCGAAGACGATCATCGCGGACACGATCTATCGCGCCGACGGGACGGCGGCGAAGGGGACGCTGCTGATCGCGTGGCCGGCGTTCTCGACCGCCGATGGAAAACCCGTCGCGGCCGGAAGCATGAGCGTGAAGATCGGCGTCAACGGAGCAGTGAATATCCCGCTGATCCCGACACAGGGCGCGACGCCCTCGGGGAGCGCGTACAAGGTGGTGATCGCGCTCGACGACGGGTCGAGTTCGACGGAGTACTGGGCGGTGCCGGCGCTGTCGCCGACGACGATCGCGGCGATCCGGGCGACGCAGGTGCCGACGACGGTGGCGATGCAGGTGGTGTCGCGCGATTACGTGG
>JBOGLI010000584.1:0-6921 GCA_050746165.1 Terriglobales bacterium
CGGTAGACCTTGCCGATTTCCAGGCTTGCCGGCGTCCCTTCGTTGTCGACGCAGATTGCGAATTGGGGTCGTGCAGCGCTCATACGCGTCGCAGGACGCGCTTGTCGCGCATTTCCATTTTTCCGACTCCGTGTCCTTCGTACCAATGTAGTTCGGCGAGGCATATCGTTCCGTCAGCGTATTCGATGGTAGCGATCCCTTTCATTTTGCGTCAGTTTGCCGCGCCGTACAAGCGCCGTAGCCGGCTCAATTCGCTGATTCCATGGCCGCGTGCGATCACTTCGATATCCCTGATGTCGTCTATAACCCTGAATTTCACGCCCAGCGATGCTACGCGCCGCCTTCCCTGAGTACCGTGATGCGCATCACCTCTCGGGCGTACAATGATCGCCGACTTCGGAGCGTTGACTCGTGCGCAAAACCTTCAAGACCACTCTCACTGGCGGCGGCCGTAGCGGACAGGTTGCCGCTGTCATCGTCCCATTCGACATCAAGGAAGTCTGGGGCCAGGGCCGCGTGCCGGTGAAGGGCACCATCAATGGCGCGGCGTTCCGTACAACGGTGGTGAAGATGAAGGGCGACTACTTCTTCTGCGTGAACCAGCAGATGCGCGCCGATGCCGGCGGCGTCGGCCCCGGCGATCGCGTGACGGTTATTCTTGAGCCTGACGCTGTGCCGCGTACCGTCGAGGTCCCACCCGATCTTAAAAAAGCTCTGAAGGCGAATGCCCGCGCGAGCGCTACCTGGGAGCGCTATGCCTATACGCATCGCAAAGAGTTCGCCAAGTGGATCGAAGAGGCGAAGAAACCGGAAACACGCGCGCGGCGCCTGGCGAAAACCATCGAGATGCTCGAAGCCGGCCGTAATCTGAGCGAACGCTGAGGAAATCCATATGCGACTTCTCCTTCATTGGCTTCTCTCCGCGATCGCGCTGCTGATCGTGGCCTATTTTGTTCCGGGTTTTGTGCTGACCGGATTGGTGGCTGCGCTGATTGCCGCAGCGGTCGTTGGCCTCCTGAATGCCACGATCGGAGCGCTGCTGAAGATCGTCACCTTCCCTTTGACCATCCTCACGCTCGGGATCTTCTGGTTCATCATCAACGCGTTGATTCTGGAGATGGCGTCCGCCGTCGTGCCTGGATTTCATATCCGCAGCTTCGGCGCCGCATTCATCGGCGCCGTGGTGCTGGCCATCGTCAACATGATCTTCCGGTCGTTGACTCCGAGAGAGAGACGGTCCGCTGACTAAGTTGCGGGCGCCACGCCCGCGTATACTTTTTCAGATTGCTCGTGGGGGCGGGACGCATGGCGGTCGCAGTGATTACCGGAGCGGCGCAGGGCATCGGACAGCGCACGGCGGAAGTCCTGGCCTCGCGCGGTTTCGATATTGCGGTTCTCGATCTGCAGCGAGCGCCGGGCACCGCGGCGGCCGTGCGGAAACTCGGGCGCGAACTCCTGGAGCACAGCGGGAGCGTCGCCGATGAAAACTCGGTGAGTCAATTTGCCGAGAAGGTGAACCGGCGCTGGGGAGCGGCCAACGCCGTCGTCAACAACGCGGGCATCGCGCTGATCCGCCCGGCTGAACTTACGAGTGCTGAGCAGTTCCGGAGAGTGCTCGAAATCAATTTGCTCGGCCCCTTCCTGGTGGCGAAAGCATTCGCGCCGGCGATGCTCGAACGAAAATCGGGAAGCATCGTGAACGTGGCGTCCATCGCCGGTTTAGCGGGCGTGGCGGACCGCGCCGCCTACAACGCGTCCAAGCACGGGCTGATCGGCCTAACGCGTACGCTGGCCGCGGAGTGGGGCGGGCGCGGCGTTCGCTGCAACGCCGTCTGTCCCGGATGGGTGAAAACGCCGATGGATGACGCGTCGCAAGGCGAAGGCGCGTATTCCGATGCGGACATCACTAGGCGCGTGCCGATGGGCCGCTTCGCCGCGCCCGACGACATCGCCAACGCGATCGCCTTCCTCGCCGATCCGGTGCAGAGCGGTTTCATCAACGGACATACGCTCGTCGTGGATGGCGGCTGGACCGCCGATGCGAGCTGGGAGTCGCTGCGCATGAGCAAGCGATAACGAATCGCTATACCGGATGAACGGCGAAGCAGGAGCTAGGGTTAGCGAAGTCGGCAAAAAAAACACGCCTCCATCGGGCGTGCGAGTCAGGGCCTTGGCGAGGCCGGTCAGCCGAGCATGCGCCGCACCTCGGACTTGGTGATCCCGGCGCGTTCCCAGAAGTACCAGCAACCATCGTGCCCGGCCAGTTTGCCGAGCGCGATGTAGCTATGCGAAGGGGGCTCGTTGATGCCGCGCTCCCACCGCGAGATCGCCATGACCGATACGCGCAGTTTCCGTGCCAGCTCAGTTTGGCTGAGCTGTAAACGGTCGCGCAACCTTTCGATTCTCGCCGCCCAATCGGGCCGGCCACCACCGTTTGAAGAGTACATATTGTGCCTTGACACGACTAACGCCAGCGTTATAACGTTTTACCAGCACATATGGGGCGAGGGGCACCAACGTTGCCAAAACATCGTACCAAAGAACCTGATTTGCGGCGATACCGTTTATACCGCGGGTTATATTCCCGGGTCGCCCGCGACCTTGGGGTCGATCGGTCGTTCGTGAGCCGAGTGGCGCGCGGGGAACGGAAGTCACCGGAGGTGGAAGCCGCGCTCCGCGCCGAATTGAAGAGAATCGAACGGGGCTGACCCACGGATTCCCTCCTGTCGCGCGTGCGCTTGCCGCGCGCTCAATCGCAATCTAGCACAGAGCTGGCGCCCTGAACGATGAATCGTCTCGCGACCGCGCGCGCACCAATGTCTATTTTGGGAATTAACGCCGAAGTTCCTTAACGAAGGCGTCAACGGCGGTCTGCTGGAAGAGCCGAATGCCGGCGATACCGGCGGCGCCGGCTTTCATGCAAGCACTTGCGTTGTCGGCAGTTACTCCCCCTAATGCGAACACCCTCCCGGGCGTCGCGGCGCACGCCGCGCGCAGCCCCTCCACTAAAGTGGGAGTTACGCTGCGCTTTTCAAAGACAGGGCCGAAGACGGCGAAGTCCGCACCATGCGACCATGCCGAGCGCACGTCGGCGGGCGTATGGCAGGAGACCGCCACGATGAATCCGCTTCGGGCCCGCGCCATCAGGCGTGCCTCTGACGCGAATGGATCGTCGCTGCGCAAGTGAACGCCATCGGCCCCGGCCGCCAGCGCAATATCGACGCGCGAATTCACCAGCAGGCGCGTGGAAGGGTTCGCCGCGCGCACTGCCGCGACGGCATCCCTTGTGATGTGCTCTAACACTCTTGAGGAAAGGTCGCGTTCGCGTACCTGTATGTAATCGACTCCCGCTCGCGCCGCCTGCTCGATCGTCTTCAGGACCGAACGCCGCTGCTCGGCATCGGTGCCGGGAAACTGTTGCCGGTCAGTGATGTAGTAGAGGAGCACGCGAAATCTCTTTCCGTCGTTCAGTATGTCAGTATCTCAGCACGTCCCCATTGAGCATCTAACTGCCCGTGACGCTCGGAGACCAAATTGTCTGGCTGTTCATCATGGCCGTACCCATCGCCTCCGTTGCGTGGACGGTGACGCAGGAAGAGGTTTTTCGCGAACTCCGCGAATATTCTGAAGCGCAGGCGCAGAACGCGGAGCAGTGGTGGAAGCGAAAGTTTTTCTACGTCTTTAGCTGCCATTACTGCTTCAGCCACTACGTGACCGCGGTATTCGTGGGGCTGACCGGCTACAAGCTCCTGGCAACGAACTGGTTCGGGTATGTGATCGCGTTTTTCGCGCTGGTCTGGGTCGCGAACCAGTATATGAGCTTCTACGCGTGGTTGCGCCAGCAGTATAAAGCGCAGAAATACCAGGCCAAGGAACTCGAGCACATTGTCAAAGAAGAATTGGAGCCGAGAGAAATGGACCCGGCGGCGTGAGGGGATCAGTCCCGTCTAAACCTAGTTCATTCCTGTTCCACGCTTCGTTCATGCTGTCCCCTCGTCACCGCGATTTCCGGCCCGTCCTTCTCCTTGGTTTGCGGCGGCTGCTCCAGGTGATAGCGCGTGAGGCCCTCTTTCAGGTACTGAAAGCCTTCCTCCGGTGTATCGACCATGTGGAACAGGTGGACGTCGTCGGGTGAGATCGTTCCCGCGTCCGCCATTGCCTGCAGATTGAGCACGCGGTTCCAGTACTGGGTACCGTAGAGCACCACGAGGATCTTCTTCGCAAGTTTTTCGGTCTGCGCCAGCGTCAGGATTTCGAAAAATTCGTCGCAGGTGCCGAAGCCGCCGGGGAATACGATCAGTGCCTTCGCCAGGTAGGCGAACCACAGCTTGCGCATGAAGAAGTAGTGGAACTCGAAGTTCAGTTCGGGACTGATGTATCGGTTGGGCATCTGCTCAAACGGCAGGTTGATGTTCAGCCCGATGGTCTTTCCTCCCGCTTCACGCGCGCCGCGGTTGGCTGCTTCCATGATGCCGGGCCCGCCGCCGGTGCAGACGACGAAACGTTGCCGGCGGCTGCTCAAGCCGAGCGTCCACTCGGTCAGCATGTGCGCCATGCGCCGGGCGTCCTCGTAATACTGCGCCATCTCCGACGCGGCACGCGCGCGCTTCACCTTTTCCTGTTCTTCCGGAGGCGCCGGTTGTTTCGAGCCGGGCTTTTCCAGAAGCTGCAAGTCGCGCTCCGCATCGGACCGGCTGTGAAACCGCGCCGACCCGAAGAACACCACCGTGTCCTGGATACGCTCGCGCCGAAAGCGCGCCAAAGGCTCGGAATACTCGGCAAGAATGCGCAGGATGCGCCCTTCAGGTCCGTTCAGGAACTTTTTGTTCTCGTAAGCGAGCGGCGCGCGTGCTATGTCCGGAAAATCGTTAATGTCCATGTCAGTGATTGAGAATACAGGGGCGAAACGATCGTGAGAAGCGGGACATTAAGGATTGCCGAATTGCGGAATTTCAAATTGCCGAATTGAACCATTGCCACGGTATGCGGGGTATCAATTCCGCAATTTGAAATTCTGCAATTCCGCAATCAATTCGAATTCTGCAATTCCGCAAATCATTCGACCGGATCGCTGTAGTGTACCGCTTGCCAGATTCCGATCCAGATGTCCACCAGTCCCACCCCGCTAATGACGCCGCGCACGAAGTTCCCTTCCAGGATCGATTTCAGCAAGGGATGCGCCGCGAGCAGGCCGTTGTTCACCCAAACGGGTGTCCAGGGGAGGACGGTCAGCAGCATGCCTAGTTCAATGCAGAAGACGACGAAGACGACCAGCGACAGCCGGTGCAGCCACACCGTGGTGCGGCTGGCCTTCGCCGGCGCAGCGGTGGCCGGACGGGCGTCGGCGATATTGACTACGTGAGCTGAGACCGGCAGGTTCGCTTCGGGCACTCCGTGTTCCCCTGAGTTGTGGGTGGAACCCATGCTTGGATTCTATAGCACCCGTTATGCTCTCAGGGCTTTGATGCGCTCGGCCACGTCGCGGTAGTCAATGTTGCTGCCGTAAACTTCCATAAAGTGCTGGAGGGCCGACTGCTTATTCCCGGCCAACTCGTAGGCGCCGGCGAGGTCGTAATGCAATGCCAGCCGTTGTTCCTCGCCGTCTGACAGTTTCAGCGCCTTTTCGTACCACTTGTAGCTGGCCTCGGGAACGCCCTTGTCGACGAAGCACTGCGCCAGCCAGGTGAAGGCCTGGATACTGTCGCGGAAGGTCGCGCCCTTCTCGATGGCGTTGCAGACTTTTTGCAATTCGCCGATCGCTTCGTCCATCAGCCCCATTTCGCGGAAGGCCACGCCCAGGTTGTAGTGCGTTTCCGGGTCCTCGGCTTCGCCAGCGCCCTGCTCGGCCTCTTCCTTGAACTCCTGGAACATGTCGTCGAGGAGCGACTCTTCCTCCGATTTCGCTGCCGAACTGGCGGCGACGGGCGGAGGCACTACCGGAGCGGGTGGCGCGACCGGAGGAGCCGCAGCGCGCGCAACTGGAGCAGCCGAAGCCGCGGCTGCTTTTGCTTGAGCAGCGGGCGGTGCATGGAAATCCTGCGGCAACGCAGAATCCAGATCTGACAGGAAATCGCCGAACTGGTCGGCGGGCGCCGCAGCCACCGCTTCGACGGGAGCAGCAGGCGGAGGCACTTCCACGGAAATTTCCGCGACCGGTGGAGTAACTTCGAAAGAAAAATCGGGCGGAGGTGGCGCCGCTTCGGGCGTGACCGCAGCCTCGGCGGCCGGTGGCTGTACCTCAACCGCAAACTCGCTGGACGCGCTTTGCTGCGCTGCCGCCACCTGCGCCTTGAGCCCCGCCAATTCCGGATGGCGCGGATCGGCGCTTTCGCAACGCGCGACCCCGGCCGCTGCCTCCGACCACATACCCTGCGCAATATAGAACTTGACCTCTTCGACGATCTCCTGCGCGGGCGATGCTCCGCCGGCAGCAGGCGCCTCGAAGGCGGTCTCCCACTCCGACGACACATCCATCTCAGCCGGCGCAGGCACGGCGGCAGAAAAGGGCACCTGTTTCGCTTCTTCCGCCGCCCTGGCCGCTTCTTCCTCGGGGATAAACGGTTTCGGCGGCGCATCGGCCGGCGTCGGTTGGCCCAGCTTCATCAGCATCTGCCGATGCCGCTGTTCGTGCACCGGATTATCGGGCTCCAGTTTTGCCAGCTCGGCGTAGAGATCGCGTGCGCGCTCGAAATTGCCGGAACGGACGAGGGCGTCGGCGAGGAGGTCGGTGCATTCCAGCACGTGCGCCTTGCTGCCGATTTCCAGATAGATCGCAAGCAGCGTCTCGAGCGATCCGATGTTCTCGCGCTCGCGCGTAAGCACCGGCTCGAGAATGCGGACCAGCGTGTCGCTGCCCATATGACCGGAGAATTCTTTCGCCAGCGCCAGTCCTTTTTCCTGGGCGCCGTTATTGAACAGCCA
>JBOGLI010000585.1:0-1559 GCA_050746165.1 Terriglobales bacterium
GTTCGGCTGTGACGCGGGTTACAGCCCCGTGTTCACTCCCGGATTGGAACCGGAGCGCGGAATGATTTATAAAAGAAGGTTCAGGTGTGGGGCCGGGAAACATGGGGGCGTGTTTGTAGCCGGCCAAGATGCGTTGGACCGCGTGCACGCATCCATCATCACGAGGAGAATATGTCGACCAGCACTTTGACTCCCAAGGGCCTGGAGGGCGTGGTTGCCGCCGTATCGGGGATTTGCTACATCGACGGCGACCGCGGCGTGCTCGCCTACCGCGGATACGATATCCACGAACTTGCGGCGAATTCCACCTTCGAGGAAACGACCTACCTATTGTGGTTCGGCAAGCTCCCGACGCGGACCGAACTGCAGGCGTTCCGCGACCGGCTGGCCCAGGAGCGCAAGCTCGACCCGGCCATCCTCCAACTGTTGCGCGCGGCGCCCAAATCGGCGCTGCCGATGGACGTGCTTCGCACCGCGGTCTCGGCACTCTCGTTCTACGATCCGGAAGAGAAGATCAACACGCCGGAAGCGAACCTGAACAAGTGCTACCGAATCACCTCGCAGTTGGCGATGATCGTCGGGGCCTACGATCGCATCCGCAAAGGCAAGGAAGTCGTGGCGCCGGATGCGAGCCTGTCGCACGCGGCGAATTTCCTGCTGATGCTGAACGGAGAGAAGCCGTCGACGACCGCGGAGCGGGCGCTCGACATTGCGCTGATCCTGCATGCCGACCATGAACTCAACGCCTCGACCTTCGCCGCGCGCGTAACCGCTGCGACGCTGTCGGATGTCCATTCGGCTATGACCTCCGCTATCGGGGCGCTGAAGGGGCCGCTGCACGGAGGCGCGAACGAGGCGGTATTCAAGATCCTGGAAACGATCGACCGCGAGGGAACCGACCCGGTGGAGTTCGTCCGGCGAATGCTCGCCGATAAGAAAAAAGTTCCGGGCTTCGGACACCGCGTGTATCACACTGAAGATCCGCGCGCCACGCACCTGCGCCGCATGTCGCGCGAGCTGGGCGAATCGAGCGGCAACAAGAAATGGTACGACTACTCCCGGCGGATCGAAGAGTACGTGAACACCGAGAAGAAGCTGAACGCGAACGTGGACTTTTACTCGGCTTCGACGTACCACACGCTCGGCATCCAGGTGGACCTGTTCACCCCGATTTTCGCCGTGTCGCGGGTCAGCGGCTGGGCGGCGCACGTGATGGAGCAGTTGAACGACAACCGCCTGATCCGTCCGCGAGCCGATTACCAGGGCCCGGAGTACCCGCAGACGTACGTGGGAATCGAAAAAAGATAAGTCTTCGGTCTTCGGTCTTCAGGAAAGCGCCTGAGGCCTGACGACTGACGACCGAAGACTGACGACTGAAATATGCAACGCGCCTATCTCGACAATAACGCGACGACTCCGGTGCTCCCCGCGGTGCTCGAGGCCATGCTGCCGTTTTACGGCACGGAGCAGTTCGGCAATGCTTCTTCCATCCATCATCACGGCCAGCACACACGGGCGGCGGTGGAGACGGCGCGGAGCAAGGTCGCGGAGTTATTAGG
>JBOGLI010000586.1:0-4133 GCA_050746165.1 Terriglobales bacterium
GGTGGAACAGAGAAGCAGTTTGGCCTTGATTTCGCGGATGGAGTCGGCGAGGGCGGTGGCGTCGTCGTCGGAGGAGCGAAGGATGTGGAAGGCGAGACGCTGCGCGCTCTTGCTGCCGATGCCGGGCAGCTTCTTGAGTTCGTCGATGAGGCGCGCCATCGGTTCTGCGAACTTGCTCATCCGAACATCCCGCCCAGGCCGCCGAGCAGGCCCCCCAGCGAGGACTGAACCTGGTCATCCGCCTTCTTCGCCGCCGCATTAAAGGCCGCGGCCACCAGGTCCTGAAGCATCTCCAAGTCCTTGGCCGCCTCCGGGTCGATAGTGACGCTCAGTACCTGCTTGGCGCCGTTCATTTTGACGGTAACGCTTCCGCCACCCGACGAGGCTTCGACCACGGTTTGTTGCATGCGCGCCTGTAGATCGTGCGCCTGTTGCTGCGCCTGCTGCATCATTTCCTGGAGCTGTTTCGGATCGAATCCAGCCATCTAGCACTTCCTGAAGAAAATAACCGCTGATGAAGGCGGACCAACGCGGATACCAGAACAATAACAGAAAAAATCCGCGTGTATCCGCGCTGATCCGCGGCTCAGTGGTTTCCTCAGCGCTTATCGCGGTAGTCGATGATGGTGCGGATCTGGGCGCCGAATTTCTCCTGCATGCGCTTGACGACCGGATCTTCGGCGGCGCGCGATTTCGCATTGGCGCGGGGAGCGGCGGAGAGAGCCGCGGCGGCGGTGCCGTTGGCGGGCTTGGGCAGCAGCTTCAGTTTCAGCGCCCGGCCGGAAGCCTGGTTAGCTGCTTGTATAACCTGCCGTTGCGCGTCGGGGCTGAGCGCCATGGAGAGGACGCTCTGCGGCACATCAAGCTGCAGAGCCAGTTCCGCGCCGCGTACCTCGACCGAGAGCACCGGCGCGCGAGCCCCGCATTGTTCCATGGCGTGCAGAACCGCTTCCTGGATGTTCTCCGGTTCGGGCGCGACCTCCACCGCAACCGCCGATGCGGCTGCCGAAAATGCGCCGGTTGCTTCCGACCGCGGAGTACGACGTTCTTCGGGCGGGGCGGGAGCTTCCTGCTTGCGCGCGCGGTCGGTTTCAAAGGGCGAGGGACGCGAAGGGGAGATACTTGACCCGGACCGGCTGGGGGCAGCCGGTCCCACACTCGCAGCCGGTCCCACACTCGCAGCCCGTCCCATGTGCGTTGCCGGTTTGACGGGCGCGGCCGGGACGGCATCGCTGAGCAGTTGTTCCAGGGGAATCAGGCGCTGGGCGTGGACCATCTTCAGCAGGCCCAACTCCAGATGGAAGCGTTGCTCCTGCTTGTAAGCGAGGTCGCCATGGGTCCGCAACATGATCTGGAGCAAACGCGCAAGGTCTTCTTCGCTGAACTGTTCGGCGACGCGGGCGACGCGGGCGCGCTCATCATCGGAGATTTGGAGCAGGTGAGAATCCGCACCTGAGACCTTGCCGACCAATGTGTTGCGCAAGAAGCGCACGAGCTGTCGGGCGAAATGAGCGGGATTGTGGCCCTCGGTGAGCAAGCGGTCGGTCTGGTGCAAGACCTCTTCACTGGAGTTGCGAGCAACGGCCGACATCATCTCTTCCAGGACTTCCGACGGAACAGCGCCGACGAGACCGCGGACGAGTTCGGCGGTGAGCTTCTGGCCGCAGCAGGCGATGGCCTGGTCGAGGATGGAGAGGGCGTCGCGCATCGAACCGTCGCCCGCTTCGGCGAGCATGGAAAGGGCATTCGCGTCGGCGTCGATTCCTTCCTGGCGCGCGATGTCGGTGAGCTGGCCGACGATGTCGTGGAAGCGGACGGCATGAAAGCTGAAGTGCTGGCAACGGGAACGGATGGTCTGCGGGATGTCCTCGGGCTGCGTGGTCGCCATCATGAAGATGACGTGGGCGGGCGGCTCCTCGAGCGTCTTCAGCAAGGCGTTGAATGCGGCATCGGTGATCTGGTGCGCCTCGTCGAGGATCCAGATTTTGAAGCGATCGCGGGCAGGACGATAGCGGGCGGCCTCACGCAACTCGCGGACCTCGTCAATGCCGCGGTTGGTGGCGGCGTCGATCTCGATGACGTCCACTGAATTCCCGGCGCGAATTTCGGTGCACGACTCGCAGACTCCGCAAGGCTCGGCAACGGGGTGGTCCTGCGAGCGGCAATTCAGGGCCATGGCCAGGATGCGGGCGATGGTGGTCTTGCCGATGCCGCGATGGCCGCTGAAGATGTAACCGTGGGCGATGCGGCCCTGCTCAATGGCGTTCTGCAGGGTGCGGGTCACGTGATCCTGTCCGATGACGTCGGAGAAACGCTGGGGGCGGTACTTCCGGGCAAGGACCTGGTATGCCATGAAGGTTCGATTATACGGGAGTTACTGGCCGGCAGTTCACAGCAGATGGCATTCCGTACGGCGTTAAAGCACTTGAAAACCTTTGCCGGCAGAGATACCCTTTGCCTTCACCAAGGCGCGTGGGCCGGCGGTGAGCCCGGCGTAAAGGGGGCGTTATGAACTTGAAGCTTGGATCGCGGACGATTGAAGGCGTTACGATTATCGATTGCCAGGGACGAATCCTGTTTGGCGATGAGTCGATCGCCCTGCGCGAGTTCGTGAAAGACCATCTGAAGAGTAACCGCAACATCGTGATCAACCTTGGCGGCGTCAATTACATCGACAGCGGCGGGTTGGGAACACTGGTTGGCCTGTTTACATCGGCGCGCAGCGCGGGCGGGCACATCAAGCTGGCGAACCTGACGAACCGAGTCGGCGAACTTTTGCAACTGACGAAGCTGCTGACCGTTTTTGATGTGTACGACGACGAAGTGCAGGCGGCGAAGTCGTTTGCGGAGCGGGCGACCGCTTAGGAATTCAAGCGGCGCGTTCGCGGCTGCCATTGCGCGGCCGCGCACGGTTCTTGCGCGCTAATGCGCGTTCCTTCTGTTGTTGCTTGCGCGCTGCCTTTTTCTCGCGCAGTGCTTTCTTGCGCGCTTCCTTCTTGCGCTTGCGAATCTCATCCCAGGAATACATGGTGCCGCGGCAGCGGCGCGCGCCGCAGGTACAGGGCGCGTCGCCGTCGCCGTCGAAGAGGTTGTAATCGTAGGTGAGCTCTTCGCCCGGCTTGATGTTGCGGATGGCGGTGATCCAGATCTTCCCGTCAATCTGATCGGTCTCGCAGTTGGGAGCGCAGGAATGGTTCAGGTACATGGCCATGCCATAGCCATCGACCATGTGCGTACCACCGTCGAGCGCAAACAGGTAGGTGTAGTCCTTGTCGTCGTAGAGGCGGTCGCCCTCGGCGTTGGTGACGACGTCGCCGGTGTATTCGACCACGCGTTCGCCCTTGCGAATGGGGGCGGTGGTGTAACAACCGGCGGCATGGATATCGGAAGAACGAATGATGAGAGCCATTGCGTATTGGTATGGAAGATTCTGGAAAACTTGCTAGTCCTGGCAGCCGTGCAGGTTCATATGAATCTCAATTTTTTCGGCAATACGCTGCAATTTGCGCTGCAGAAACGGAATCATTTCGCTTTTTCCCGAAACCCGCCCACTACGAGGATCGAGCGCCTTGCCGCGCGCTTTCCGGCGCTGTTCATCCACGCGCTCCTTGAGCGCGGTCGCCTGTTGCCGTAATTGGTCGAGCTCCTCGCACGCCATGGCGGGAGTATACGACAGGGCTGGGCCGAAAGGCATTTCCGATTGCCGATTGCAGATTGTCGATTGGGGAGACCGCGAACCGATCGATGCGACAAGTTGGGCGCGGCATTCGCCCTTAGTTGCTGTATTATGCCGGGTTCATTCAGGAGGACAGTCATGCGGACATTGCGCTTGTACAGTGCTGCGCTCTTATTGTCGTTGCTGTACGTGACCGGGCTTTGGGCGGGATCGGCGAAGACGGAAAAGGTCCCCAAGCCGCCGGAGACGAAGAAAGTAGAAGTCAACGACACGCTGCACGGCGTGACCGTCACCGATCCGTACCGCTGGCTCGAGGACCAGAACAGTCCGGAGACGCGGAAGTGGATCGACGAGCAGAACGAGTACACGCATTCCATCATCGACCACTATCCGGGGCGCGACGAACTCAAGCAGCAGATATCGGCGCTTCTCCGGATCGATACGATCAGTCAGCCGT
>JBOGLI010000587.1:0-1712 GCA_050746165.1 Terriglobales bacterium
CGGATATTCCAGTTGCGGCTCAAAACCTCCGCGACCCTCCGGCACGACGTCGAGCATGTTCCAGAGTGGATCAAGAAGATCATTGTGCCGGTACTGATGCCCGGGCTCGGGCGGGACGTAAAGCAACTCCGACGCCCAGAAGTGCCGAATTCCCTTCCCGTCGCGCCCGAACACATTCAGCATCGGCATGTCCCATTCTTCTGCGGGTTTGAATTCCTGCTGCTCCCGCATGGCGGCGCTAAGTCTCGTTGAGTCCCCAAAATAATCGGCATCGTAAGAATTGCCGGCGGTCGAAAGCAGCTGCAGATGACTCCAGCGGCGCTCGGCTGCGAAAGCGAGAATGCGCTGCAATGGCGATTTTGCTACGACCCAGAGATTGATTCGCTGTTGGATATGGGGGACGGCGCCATCGAGTGCGTCCAGAAAATGCGTACATCCAGGGCACGGTCGCTTGCGTTCCGGCCCGAACATGAAGCTGTAGATCGCCAAAGTATTCTTGCCGGCAGCAAACAACGCCGACATTTTGACCTTCACCGCACGGCCGCCCTCGCCCGACCGCTCGAAAACGTAGTCGTCCTTCAGCTCTCCGCCCGGCGGCAGCGCGCGGCGTTGCTCAGCCACGCGCTCAAGATGGCGGCGGAGCTCGATCTCCTCAACCAGGAGCGCATTACGCGCAGCGCGGTAATCAGCGCTTTCGTTCGGAAACCCCAGATGCTGGAGCCCCTTGAAATCAGCCCTCGGGTGGGAAGCCATGACTACTGCACCAGTCGAGGCGCGATCGCACCGGCGAACGCGATACCGTTGCGACCTCGGACCTCGGTGATGACGACCTTGACTATTGACCTACGGGTCGCTGCGTGGCTGCCCATGCTGGCGTTCTTGAGGTCCCTGACCTGTTCGTCGAGGCTGCTTACGGGGCGCGTCACAGCCCCTCTGCCAGCGCGCGGTCGGAGTTGGTAGGCCTGCAGCCACGCAGCCCGTTCAAATCTCCACTCGGCAACTTCTCGCGTCGGCCTGGAGTCGGCGCTCCTGCCGGGCACGGGTTGAAATCGCTGAGACGCGGATTTCAGACTTTTGAAAACGGCTCTCGCAACTGCATTGCAGGTTGGCATGGCACACCTCCGAAATTGGGTCATCGCTGCGGCAAGCGCTCGAAGGTCGGTAAGCCGTCAGGGATTTGGTGGAAGGCTTGCCTATCGATGGTATAGATCGCGATCTGCGGGCTCCCAAAAAGACGTGGTTCGTCGAGCGTGCCGACCTTCAAGACCACCGCATGCAAACCCGGTCGTCGCGTGGTTAGATGCGTGCCGCATTCGGCGCAGAACTCCCGCGTTACGGCACCTTCAAGATCAGTGCGCGCAAATTGCTTGGGCGTTCCCTTGGTGTAGACAAAACCGGCGGGCGGCATGAGGAGGAACATGTTGGGAGCGCCGCCGGTGATGTACTGGCATTCGCGGCAGTGGCATTGCGCTCTCATCATCGGTTCCCCCTCGGCTACGTAGCGCACCTCACCGCAGTAGCAACCACCTTCAAGTTTCATGGCGTTCCCCGGTTCGTGAATTATTGCAAGGCGCATAGCCTATCGCGCTCGAGGCCTTGCGGCGATTTGGCTTCAGACGCAAGTACCTGGAGCGCGGCAGGCGGCCAGCTTCACCGGCGTCGCGCGAGTCCGGCGCGTCGAAGTGCGTACCCTGGTCCGGCATGTCATCATC
>JBOGLI010000588.1:0-15318 GCA_050746165.1 Terriglobales bacterium
ACCTCAAGGTGCCGCCCAAATGGAACGTCACCTGGGTGGCACAGGCGGGCCCGTGCGGAGACCAGTGCATGCTCCTCGACGTCCGTGATCCCGCCTATACCAAGAACAGGCAACTGCTTCAGGTTACGGCCGAGGAAGAGAAGGGAAGCAGCACCACCCACGAATCGGCCGCGGGCACATTCCTGGTGCAGGCGGGCGCGAAACGCGTCGCCGAGTCGAAACAACTCACGGCAGGCGGCATAACCCTTTTCCGCACCGATTATCGGTCCAGTCTCGCCGACGGCGACCTCTACCAGGCCATGCTGGTTCTGCCGGCGAAGGACTATGCCGCCGTCTTCACCTTCGCCGCCGCCAATCGCCGCGACCTGGACGTGATGGTTGCGGATTTCTCCAAGTCCTTCAGCAAGACCGGGCAGTAACGCCAACGTTCGAAGCGGGCTGCCGGCACCAATGGTGGATACCATGAAGGGGTTCAAACAATTCCTGTTGCGCGGGAACGTAGTCGATCTCGCGGTGGGCGTGGTGATCGGCGCCGCTTTCGGCGCGGTGGTCACCGGATTCGTCAAGGACCTGCTCACGCCGTTCATTGCGGCGATTGCCGGCAAGCCGGACTTCTCCGCTTACTCGTTCGAGATCAACGGCAGTAAGTTTCTCTATGGTGCGTTCGTCAATGACATCATTTCGTTTCTGCTGATCGCCGCGGCGGTGTATTTCTTCATCGTGGTGCCGATGAACAAGTTGGTGGAATGGTCGCGCAAGACCCCGTCGACGCCCGATCCGACGACCAAGAAATGTCCGGAATGCCTCAGCGAAATACCCATCGATGCGCGCCGCTGCGCGCACTGCACAACCGCCCTGGGCGCGATCACGGGCGCGTAAGCCAGCGTCACACGAAGCCCACGCCGGTCCACGCTTCGTGTCTCCATCGCGGGCTTCGTGTGAACGGCTGTTAGGCGACCTTCACGCCCTCATTCGGCCGCTCCACATCGACGCGGTGCTTGATGTTCTCGTACACATCTTCCGGGACGATCATGCGCGCCAGCAGGTCCATCTTGTTGCGGTAGGGCCGGTGCTCGATGATGCGGTCCAGAATGTCCGGATCGCCGATGCCGAGCCGCTGCAGATCCTCGCGCGACGCTTCGTTCAGGTGCACCATGGTCGTCTCCGCGACCGAAGCCACCTGTTGCGCTTTGCTTTTCAGCTCCTGCGCCCGGCTGACAATCTCGTCGGACATCTCACGAGCCCGCTGTCCTAGTTCGCCGGTGTCCAGCTCACCCGACCGGTATTTGTCGAAAGCGAATGCGCCTGCCGCCGCCACTCCCAATCCCAGCAGGAAAACCGATACATGTCCCTTCATAGGGTCACCTCAGGCGATATCAGATGCTGGTTGCGGACGTACTTTTGTCCGGTGGGCATTGTGTATGCGTCGGTCAACAGAGATAATGACAAACAGCAGCTTTTCCGGACCGCCGGTGTTCAGCTGCATGAGGAGTTTTTCTATGTTTGAAGGTCTGTTCCAGCCGACGCACCTGCTGGTAATCGGGATCATTGCCCTGTTTGTCTTCGGACCGAAAAAGTTTCCGGAACTCGGCAAGGGGTTGGGTGAGGGTATCCGCTCCTTCCGCGACAGTATGAATGGCACCGATGCCACCAAGGCTGCTCCCGGTATCTCCAGCACCGAAAGTAAGAGCACCGAAAGTAAGTCCTAAGCGGCGATCCGCAGCGCTGGCCGGGTTGCGACCATCAGCCCTGGCCCGCATCTATAACCAGTAGCAACTCTCATGCGAATGACCCACAAACGTAGCCTTTTCTGGCTGGCAGCCTTCCTGGCGCTGGCCATGGTTGGAACCATTGCAATGCGCGCGCAGGACAGCAGTTCCCTGTCGGAGGTACTGCGGCCGCCCAAGGGCGCCAATCTCGCGCTCGTCGTCTTCGAGGACATGGAGTGTCCCGACTGCGCCCGCGCGGCGCCGCTGATCGAGGAGGCCAGCAAGGCCTACAAGATCCCCGTCGTCCGCTACGCCTTCCCGCTGCCGATGCATGATTGGTCGTTTGACGCGGCGGTGGATGCGCATTACTTCGACAGCAAGTCGCCCGCGCTCGGCGTCGCCTTCCGCGCGTACATCTTCGAGCGCCAGCAGGAGATCGACGGTCCCACCGGCGCCGGTCCCGCCGGCAGTCCCGAGGGCGCGGCCGCCAAGAAGCGGCGTCTGCGCGACTTCGCCGAAAAGTTTGCCAGGGAGCACAAGACCGTGCTGCCCTTCGCGGTGGACCCGCTGGGAAAGTTTGCCGCCGAGGTGCGGCGTGAAAAAGCCGTGGGCGAGCGCGTCGGAATCAGTCACACGCCCACGCTTTACGTGGTGAGCAACCGTCGCCAGGGCTCACCGTTCGTGGAAGTGGTCGATCGGACCAAGCTTTACAACCTGATCGACGAAATGAAGTCTGAAACCGAGTAAAGCGAAGTGCTCGGCGATTTGTTGGCCTTCGATACCGAATCTGGCCATGTCGCTGAGCACTTCTGTTCCAACCGGCGTGACCCGACCATCACAACAGCTTTTCGATCTCCTCAATCATGACGCGGACCGGCATCGGTTTGCCGATCACGCCGGCCGCACCGGCCGCCATTGCCGCCGCGCGTAGTGCAGGGGAATCGTCCCCCGTCATCAGCAAAACGGGGGCGCTGCCGATTGCGCGGGCCGCCGTTACAACTTCGATCCCGGTCATATCGTCCATGTGGTAATCGGTGATGACACAATCGCAGCCCTCGGCAATAGCTACCAGGGCGATGGCGGCTTGATCACAACAAACGGCTTCAATGTCATGCGCGTCAAGAATTGCTTGCCAGGTACGCAGGATGGAAGGTTCGTCGTCGATCAGCACAACCCGGGGGCGCGCTCGCTTGGTTTTCTGCGGGCGCAAAACAGCGGTGGAGGAGCGGGAGCCGTCCGAGGCAGAAGCCATGGTGGGCACCTCTCAACTAAGTCAGAAGTAGCACTATGACCGGTCGCTGGCCAACTCCACTATAGATGCTTGAAAAGGCAGTGATGCCGTAGTAGGAATATGACTATGGTAACCGCAGCCCGCTCCGCAGATTCCGGACAAGACCGCGGCGCCTCCTCTCGCGACCGTATCCTCGCTGCTGCCAAGCAGTTATTTGCCGCCCGCGGCTATGAAAACACCAGTACGGTCGCCATCGCGCGCATGGCCGGCACCTCGGAATCGCAATTGATGAAGCATTTTGGCAGCAAGGAAGGGCTGCTCGAGGCGATCTTCGACGCCGGTTGGCAACGGCTGACAGAAGCCTTGGCCGCATTACGGCAGATTCCCTCGCCCGCGCAGAAGCTGAGCACCCTGCTTGATGGCACGCTTGCCGGAATGGAGCGAGACCCCGAGCTGAAGAAGCTGTTATTGCTGGAAGGCCGGCGCATTCGCCGCGAAGGACGGATGGTGCTGACCACCGCCGGGTACCTGGGTTTCGTCGGGGCGATCGATGAGATCCTCGGGGACATGCAGGCCGCCGGTCAACTGCGCAAGGACATTAATCCGCAGGCGGTCCGCTCCGCGCTCATCGGCATCTTCGAAGGCATCTTGCGCGACCAGATGCTGGCGGAAATCGACGGCTTCCCCTCGAGCGCCAGTGCAAATGATCTCCGGCAACTTTTCGGGCTGCTGCTTCCCGCGCTCGCGCCGCGCCCGCACACCGCCGGCTAGAGCCCGCGCAGGACGTTCAAAGCCTCTTCGTTGTCGGGAACCTCGCCCAGTTCCAGTACAGTGACGGAACGGATCGTTCCCTGCTTGTCGATGATGAACACTGCCCGCTCGTTGATGCCGGGCAGAGGATCTCCTTCGCGGAAGATTCCATACTCCTGCGCGACCTTCCCATGGGGATAGAAATCGCTGCCCAGCGGGAAGTTCAGCGACCCAACTTCGAATTTCTGCCAGGCCACGTGACTGAATACGGAATCAACGCTCATGCCCACGACCTGGGCATCTAACTCGGCGAACTTATCGCGGTCCGCGTGGTACGCCGAGGCTTGCGTCCCTCAAACTGGGGTCCAGTCGGCGGGATAGAAGGCCAGCACCACGTTCTTTTTCCCACGGAACTCGGTGAGAGTGACCCGGTGCTTGTGATCGCCGGTGCACGCGGAGACATTAAAGTCAGGTGCCACATCGCCCGCTTTCAGCGGTGCCATAGAAGAGTTCCTCCACGCAGTTCGGAAACAGGAATTGTAATGCGCGGCCAGAGCACAAACAAGTGACGCATCCGCACGCCAACCTGCGACAATCACAACTGGCACATGGCACATGGCACATGGCTCATGGCTCATGGCACATGGCTCATGGCGTTTGGCGTAGGGCCCGAAGCCCAAAGCCCAAAGCCCAAAGCCCTGAGCCTTCTGGCAAACGCAGGCGCACGGCCTCGGCATCTGAAGTTGTTGCGTTCGCGCCATCCCCGCGAAGGAGGGTTTCATTATGTTCGGGTTCCGTCGCTATAACTACGATCGGTTCCGCAAAGACGAGTTCATGAAGGCCGCGGCCCGGCACCTGTTCGGCCGTGGTTCGGAGCCCGGCGACGAGGCGCCCGACTTCGAGGCCCGCACGCTCGACGGTGACGAAGTCAACCTCAGCGATTTCCGCGGCGAAAAGAACGTCGTCCTGACCTTCGGGTCCTCCACCTGCCCCTTCACTGCGGCATCGATTCAGGGCATGAACGACGTGTACGAGGATTTCTCTAACGAAGACGTCGAGTTCTTCTTCGTTTACGTACGCGAGGCGCATCCGGGTGAGAAGCGCCCGGCGCACAGGAACTGGGACGATAAAAAGGAAGCCGCGGAACAGTTCCGCGCCGACGAGGATGTGGACATGCCCATCATCGTCGACGAGGTGAATGGCAATATTCACAAGGAATATGGGACGCTGCCGAACCCAACCTACATCATCGACAAGGAAGGCCGGGTGGCATTTCGCGCATTGTGGACGCGGCCGCGCGTCGTCGCCGACGCTCTCGAGCAACTCCTCGAACAGCAGGAGGAAAACGGCGACGAGCATGTGGTCGTCATGGGAGGCGAGGACACCAAGCCCCCGATGCGTCGCGCCCTGCTGCACACGCACCGTGCGCTGGACCGCGGAGGCCGCCTGGCGGTCGAACAATTCCGCGAGGAAATGGGACTGCCCGGACGCGCCATGGAAACCGCCAGCCGGGTGGTCGAACCGGTGGCGATGAATGCCGGTAAAACCATGCTCGCCGCGGCACTTGCGGGAGGCGTGATCGTCGGCGGCCTGTATGCCGGGCGCGCGCTGCGCCGCAAGCGCCTGAACAGCCGCATGCCGTATCGCTCGTACGAGCCACCTCGTCGCCAGCGCGGCGACGAGGGCGATTATGCTGTGGGAATCTGACAGGCGAGTGTCGCTGAACTACCTTCGACCAGCATAGCCGGGAGCTGCGCTGGCGCTTTCGACCGAATGCACCGCATCGTTTTGCGGCGTCTTCAGACTTTGAAACGATCGGTTGATCCTGTACGCGATCGGACTGCTCAATCTCTGGACTTGGTCCGGGAATATACATGCGCTGGCGAGGATCACGGCGAGCGCTCCGATGGTCGCCTTCGTCGCAATCGTCACCCGCGCGCGACGATGCTCGGCGATGGCAAACGCGGCAATCTCTCGCTCGATTTCATCGAGCTGTTCCGACGAGACCTTTGCTGTCGACTGCGATACTTCAGCGGCTTGCTTCGCCGGCAGCGTCTCAGCCCGCGGCTCTGGGGCCAGGTTGCGGACGGTAGTCTCCGCGATTTTCATCAGTACCCGCACATGACGCGGATTGAATGCCTCGGCACGCGTGGCGAACGCGGCAAAGAAGCCAATCGCCTTTCCGTCGCGCAGCAGGGGGACCAGCACGCCCGAGTACGACCCGCGCTCCAGCGAATGGGAGAAGCTGACCGGCTGGCGCTCGCGCATGCAGCGCACCGACCACCTCGAACTCATGTCGATTCTCGATCCGACCTGGGGTGCGTGCCCGGCGCTGGCTTGGCAGACGATGTGGCCTTCGGCAGCCAGTGCGATGGCCACCCCGTCGGCTCCCGTGATCTTCATCGCGCGCGCGGCAATGGGCTGCAGCGTGTGTGCGCGCCACGGGCCCACGTTAACGGAAGCCGCGGACATTTCGGTACCGCGAGTGTAAATCTGCTGCCTCGCATCCGGGCCGCCAACCCTGTGGAAATGAATCAACAAAAGCAATAACAGGTTTTGCAGCAACCACGGGCGCCTGCGACTCGGCCTGCCGCATCGCGATTGACTCGCTTTCTCCCGCCGCCTAGAATCCTCGCCATTCGTGTGGGAACTCCGCAGGAGAGCAAAATGAATCGTGGCACGACGCACCGCGCCGCCGTGGCGTGCGCGCTGGTCCTCTCGTTTGCCGTCGTAGCGCTGGGGCAGCAGACTGGCGCTTCCGGTCCCAATCCATCCTGGGCGCCGCAGCACGGCGACAATGTCGCCAACCCGCAACCGGTCGGCGACGTCCTCATCAAGAACGCCATCATCCTCACCGCTACGCATGGCCGCATTCCCAACGGGAGCGTGCTGGTGCGCAAAGGCAAGATCGCCGAGATCGGCGCCAACATCGCTGCCCCGGCGGATGTCACCGTCATCGACGCGCAAGGCAAGTACCTCACGCCGGGCATTCTCGATACGCACTCTCACATTGCGCTCGACGGCGACGTCAACGAGGCGACCAGCCCCATCGTCCCGCACATGGAGATGCTCGACGCCTTCGACTACACCGACCGCCTGATTTACCGCGCGCTCGCCGGGGGCGTCACCAGCGCGCTGCTGCTGCACGGCTCGGCCGACATGATCGGCGGCCAGGCGGTGGTGATCAAGACCAAGTACGGCCTCTCGCGCGACCAGATGATCTTTCCCGGAGCGCCGCAGTCGATCAAGTTCGCCAGCGGCGAGAACCCCAAGCGCGTCTTCGGATCGCGCAACCAGTTGCCCTCCACCCGCATGGGCAACTTCGAAGTCATGCGGCAGTCGTTTCTCGACGCTCAGGATTACATGCGCCAGTGGGACGCCTATAACGAGAAATCCAAAACTGACAAGACCGCCGTCCCGCCGAAGCGCGACCTGAAGCTGGAGGCGCTCGCCAACATCCTGCGCGGCAAGTACCTGGTGCAGATCCACTGTTACCGCGCCGACGAGTTTCTCACCGAGATGGCGCTCGCCAAGGAGTTCGGCTACAAGATCCGCGCCTTCCACCACGCGCTCGAGGCCTACAAGGTCGCCGACAAGATTGCAGCCAACGGCGTCGGCGTGGCGACGTGGGCCGACTGGTGGGGCTTCAAGAACGAGATGTGGGAAGGCATTCCCTGGAACGCGGTCATGCTGATGCGGCACGGCGTGCGGGTCGCCATCAAGAGCGACTCCGAGGACCAGATCCGCCGCCTGAACTCCGAAGCGGCCAAGACCATGCGTTACGGCGGCGCCACCGAGCAGGAGGCGCTGCAGATGATCACCATCAATCCGGCGTGGATCATGGGCGTGGACAACAAGACCGGATCGATCGACGTCGGCAAAGATGCCGACATGGTGATCTGGGACGGCTATCCGCTCTCCAGCTACGGTGTCGCCGAGAAGGTATTCATCGACGGCGAACTCTGGTTTGACCGAACAAAACCTGGCTACGGTCTGACGCACGGCGTCGCAGTGCCCGAAGGCGATTCGGCGCCGGTCCAGAACGCAGTCGTGCCCGCAGACGTACTGGGCGCCGCGCAGGAGGTACAGAAATGAAGAATGAACAAGTAAGAATGAAGAATGTATTGAGCTTCCTCCTGTTCGTGGCGTTCTCCTGCTCATTAGCGTTCGCGCAACAGCCCGCGATCGCGCTCAAGGGCGGCAAGCTGCTGACCATTACCCACGGCGTGATTCCCGATGGCGTGTTGGTGATCGAAAACGGCAAGATCGCCGCCGTCGGTCCGGCTGCGTCGACGCGCATTCCCGCCAACGCCAAGGTGGTCGATGTCACCGGGATGACCGTTTATCCGGGGTTGATCGATTCGGAGACCAACCTTGGGCTGGTCGAGATCCCCGCGGTTCAGGCGACCGTGGATGTGGTCGAACCCTCCGACGAGATCATGCCGCAGATGCACGTCTATGACGCATTCCATGCCGAAACGGCGGCGATTCCGGTCACGCGCTTGAACGGCATCACCAACGCCATCGTTGCTCCCGGAACGCGCGACACGCTTCCCGGCCAGGACTCGTTCATCCAGCTCTATGGCCGCGATGCGCAGGAGATGCTGACGGTCAGGGACATCGCCATGCCGCTGAATTTCACTGGAGACCAGCGGCGCGGCGGCGGTCCTGACGCCAGCGGCCGCGTTTTTCCCACGACGCGCATGGGCATGGCCGCGCAACTTCGTCAGGCGTTTCTCGATGCGCAGGAGTACCAGCGCAAGCTGAACGGGCCGAAGGGCAACGAAGTGAAACGCGACCTCAAGCTGGAAGCGCTGCTGCCGTATCTCGCGGGCAAGAAGACGGTGGTCGTCTCCGCCGACGAGCCCGACGACGTTCTCACCGCCATCGGCCTGGCCAAGGAATTCAACCTGCATTTCGTCCTCGACCACCTCGTGCACAGCGAGTCGGTGCTGGACACGGTCGCGGCGCAACATGTTCCCGTGATCGTCGGGCCGATCTACGAGCAACCGCAGGACGACCGCCGTTACGACCAGGTTTATCGCCTGCCGGCGGAGCTGGTGAAACGCGGCGTGAAGATCGCCTTCGCCAGCTACGACACGCACAACGCCCGCAACCTGCCCTACGCGGCGGGATTCGCCGTCGGCTACGGCTTGCCGTGGGAAGAGGCGATGAAGGCGCTCACCATCAATCCGGCGGAGATCTGGGGCGTTGCCGACCGGCTGGGCTCGCTCGACGTGGGTAAGGACGCGAACGTGGTCGTCGCCAACGGCGATCCGCTCGACGTTCGCACCGACGTGAAGCGCGTCTTCATCGCCGGCCACGAGGTCCCGATGCGGAGCTTCCAGACCGAACTGCGCGACGAGTACTCGCAGAAGCAGTAGTTTCGCCGGTGTTAGCGCGAATCGAGGAAGTGATGAAACACGAACCGATCGCACGTTTAGCCGGAGTCGAGCTGTATTTCGAGGATTTGGCGAAGGCGCAGGAGTTTTACTGCGGGGTGCTCGGGCTGAAAGTCGCGGACGAGCAAACCGGGCATCACGTGCAGCTCGATGCCGGCGCGGCGTTCGTTTGCCTGGAGCGAAAAGGTGCCGAGGACTATCCGTCGGCCGACAAGGCGGTGCTCTTCCTTGAGGTTGCCGATGTGAGCGATGCCGTGCACAGGATCGGAGTGGAACATGTGGTCCGGCAGGAAGCCGGCTGGGCGGTGCTGCACGATCCGGAGGGCCACAATATCCTGCTGTTGCAGCGCGGATAAGGGAGCACGGGGGCGTTGGCTCGCATCCATGCTTTACAGGTTCTGTCCCGGGTATATAAACTGAGTGGTTTATTGCCCACAGGAGGACGCAACATATGGCTTCGGTCGACGAGAAGGTGAAGCAGATTATCGTGGAACAGTTGGGGGTGGATGAAGCCGAAGTGACTCCCAGCGCGTCATTCGTGGACGACCTGGGAGCCGATTCGCTGGACACGGTCGAACTGGTGATGGCGTTCGAAGAGGCATTCGACATCGAGATTCCGGACGAGGACGCGGAGAAGATTCGCACCGTCAAGGACGCCGTCGATTACATCAGCAAGAACGCCAAAGTGACCAAGCAATAAGTCCGCGCAGAGCGTCCGCGCTTCCCTGGGGTTGTCATCTAAACATCAGTGGCGGGTATCCCACCCAAGCAAAAGCGGCTTGGGTGGGCCACCCAAATGTGGTGCAGTGCGTTTCCAAGACAGGAGATCGAATGGCATCGGTTGAAGAGAAGGTAAAGCAGATTATCGTGGAGCAGCTCGGGGTTGACGAGGCCGAGGTCACGCCGAGCGCATCGTTCGTGGACGACCTGGGAGCCGATTCGCTGGACACGGTCGAACTGGTGATGGCTTTCGAAGAGGCGTTCGACATCGAGATCCCCGACGAGGACGCGGAGAAGATCCGCACCGTGCAGGACGCGAATAGCTACATCACCGCGCACGCCAAGGGGAAGTAATTGTCCCGCCGCGTCGTGGTCACCGGCATCGGCCTGCTGTGCGGGGTCGGCAACACCACCCCCGAAGTGTGGCAGGGCCTGCTTGCCGGCAAGAGCGGGATCGAGAAGATCCAGCAGTTTGACGCCTCCGCCTTCGCCTCGCAGATCGCCGGCGAAGTCCGCAATTTCGATCCGCTGCAATTCATCGAGAAAAAAGAAGTGAAGAAGATGGGGCGCTTCATTCACTTCGCCATCGCCGCCGCCGACGAGGCGCTGAAAGCCTCTGGGCTGCAGATTACCGACGAACTGGCCCCGCGCGTGGGCGTGCACATCGGCAGCGGTATCGGCGGCTTCGACGTGATCGAGCGCGAGCACAAGAACCTGCTCGAAGGCGGGCCGCGCAAGATTTCCCCATTCTTCATTCCCGCGGCAATTTCCAATCTTGCCGCCGGACACGTCAGCATCCGCCATAACGCCAAAGGCCCGAACGAGTGCACCAGCACGGCGTGCACGTCGAGCGCGCACTCGGTGGGCGACGCCTACAAGATCATCGGACGGAGCGATGCCGATGCCATGATTGCCGGCGGCGCCGAGGCCGCTATCACTCCAATGGGGGTCGGAGGATTCGCCGCCATGCGCGCGCTTTCCACGCGCAATGACGATCCGGAGCGGGCGAGCCGTCCCTGGGACAAGGACCGCGATGGATTCGTCATCGGCGAGGGCGCCGGAATCCTGATCCTGGAAGAGCTGGAGTTCGCCAGGAAACGCGGCGCCAATATTCTCGCGGAGATCGTTGGGTACGGCATGAGCGCTGACGCCAACCACATCACGCAGCCGGCGCCGGGCGGCGAGGGCGGCTATCGCGTGATGATGAACGCGCTCAACGATGCCAGGCTCGGCCCCGAGCAGATCGGCTACATCAACGCCCACGGGACCTCGACCGACCTGGGCGACCGGCTGGAAACCACGGCCATCAAGCGTGCGTTCGGCGATTACGCGTACAAGCTGGCGGTCAGCTCCACCAAGTCGGCGACCGGACATCTGCTGGGAGGCGCGGGCGGCCTTGAGGCGGGCGTCACCGTCATGGCGCTGCACGATCAGAAACTGCCGCCGACCATCAACCTCGAGAATCCCGACGAGGGCTGCGATCTCGACTACGTCCCGAAGCAGTCGCGCGAGGCGCACATCGAGTACGCACTCTCCAATTCGTTCGGATTCGGCGGCACGAACGGCTGCCTCATCTTCCGCCGCTGGACGGAGTAAGCAATTTGGCGATTGGGCGACCCACCCAATCAAAGAACGCCCGGAGCAGCCTCTCCGGGCGTTGTTGCGTAATTGAGTGAAATTAGATGGTTGGGGGCGGGGTAGTCGCGGAGCCATTCGCGCCGGTTCCACTATTGGCGCCCTTGTGTTTCTTCGCACCGTTGTGGCCCATGGTGCCGCCGCCGGGTGCTTCCTTGCAGGTTTCGGAGATGTGCTTCACGCTGTCTACGTCGAAGTGCTTTTCGCCCTTCTCGCTGGTGGAGGAAGCGACGCCACCGCTGTTCTCGCCGGCCTGTCCCGCCGTGCCCCAGTGGCCCTTCAGGGCGACTTGGTGACCGGCGTGGTCCTTCACTTTGTCGGTTGGACCGACTTCGACGCCGCTCTTGTAGCGGCCGTTGCTGAGGGTGTACATGCCATCGGAGTTGGGCGAGGCGCTCAAGCAGCCGGTAAGGCTGCTCATCTTGCCGCTCTTCCCGTTGGCTTCGTCGCCCATCGCGCCACCCTTCTTGTGGTGACCGGTGGTGGTTTGGGAACCGTTTTGGGCGCCCATGCCGGTGTCTGCCGTGCCACTGCCGGCCTGCGCAACCGCGGTGGTGCAGGCAAACGCTGCGGTCGCGGCTAACATCAGAAGCACTCGTTTCATACGTCGACTCTCCTTTGTTTCAAAGCAACTGCTAATGACCCAAACCAGCAAGGATGCCGCTCCGGTCCGCCGGGTTGGTTGCCTCCGGGTGCGCCGGACAACGCCATAACCGCCGCATAGTCGTAAGGCGAAAGCCTTGGTTGCGGGGCAGGGCGCTTTCGGGCCACAATACCTGAACCACCGGAGAACCTCATGTCAACTGCCGCGTCCGCTGGCCACGCCAAGCCATCGGCCAAGATCGCGATGCTCGGCCTCGACAGCGCGAGCGCCGCCGTTCTGTCGGAATGTTTCCGGCAGTTCGGGGTAGAGGCGAGCGTCGTGAATGCGTCGGAGGCGCCCAAAATCACGAGCGCGTACAACGCCTGCGTTGTGCCGCTCGAGGCGAAGTCGGAACACCTGCTGCGCGACCTGCGCCGCGCCACACATGGCATCGTGATTTACGGGGTCTGCGCCACCGTGAGTGACGCGCTGCCCTTCGCTAAGTACGGCATCAATGCGGTGTTCCAGATGCCGGTTCGCGAACGCGAGGCTATGCAGGTGGTGCGGTCCACTCATCTGCTGCTGATGAAGGAGCTGCGCCGCTACGTGCGCGTGCCGCTGGTTTGTCCGCTGACGATTGAAACCGGCACGCAAGTGCTGCATGGAAGCACCTTGGAGATCAGCGCCGGCGGAATGTTGCTGACCACCAAGGCGTCGCTGACGGTGCCGCAGGCGGTGCTGGCCTCGTTCGCGCTGCCCGGGGCAACCGCGACCTCCATTCGCTCGATCGTCTGCTGGACGCGCGACGATGAGGGAACAGCCGCCATCCGCTTCGATCCCGGCGACACCCGGCGCGCGGCGGTACGGCAGTGGATCGACGATTACCTCGGCGCGTAACCCCCAGGTGCTGCGTCGCAAGCCGTTCGGAGCGAACGGAAACTTATTTCCACCCTGCGGCGTAGTGTCTACGACTACTCGCAAAGAGCATGCATGAAAAATTGCGTTGAACTCAACCAGGTCTGCAAGAGCTACGACCAATTCATTGCCGTCGACGATCTCTCGATTGAGATTCCGGCTGGCACCGTCTTTGGGCTGCTCGGGCCAAATGGCGCCGGGAAAACCAGCAGCATCCGCATGATGATCGGGATCACCATGCCGGACCGCGGCGAGGTCCGCCTCTTCGGCGAGGGCTTCCATCGCGAGCAACTGCGCAACATCGGCTATCTACCGGAGGAGCGCGGCCTCTACAAGAAGATGAAGATCATCGATCAACTCATCTTTCTTGCCGAGCTGAAGGGGGTCAGCACGCACGACACGCGGACCCGCGCCGCCGCCTGGTGCGAGCGCCTGGACCTGAGTGCCTGGCTCGACAAGAAGGTGGAAGAGCTGTCGAAGGGCATGCAGCAGAAGGTGCAGTTCATCGCCGCCATGCTGCACGATCCCGACCTGCTGATTCTCGACGAGCCTTTCTCCGGACTCGATCCGGCCAATACCGTCGAGCTCAAGAACGTGCTGCTGGAAGCGAAGAAGGCGGGCAAGACGATCCTGTTTTCGACGCACCGCATGGACACCGTCGAGCGCCTCTGCGACGCCATTTGCCTGATCGATCACGGTAAGGCGGTGTTGAAGGGCGAACTGCGCGAGGTGAAGGCGCGCTACGGGCGCAACAATGTCCAGATCGAGTACGAGGGCGAGCCCGCTTTCCTCGACGACAGCAGCCTCATTCAGGGTTCCAACAATTACGGCAACTACGTGGAAGTCCGCTTGCAGCCTGGCGCTGACGCGCAGCAGTTGCTGCAAAAGGCGTCCGCGACGTGCCGCATTCAGCGCTTCGAGCTGATGGAGCCGTCACTGGAAGAGATTTTTATCGACGTGGTCGGCAAGAACGGCGACGCCGCCCGGAGGGTCCATGCGTAATATCTGGCTGGTCATTCGACGCGAGTACAAGGAGCGCGTGCGGACGAAGGGGTTCATCATCTCCACGCTGCTGTTCCCAGCATTGATTCTCGGCATCACCCTGCTGCCGGCGAAGATCGCCGGGTCGCGCAGCAGCGGGTCGCGCCATATCGCCGTGGTTTCCGACAACGCCGATTTCGCCGCCGCCGTGAAGACGCAGCTCCAGTCGGACAAGAAATCCAAGTACACGGTCGACGTTTACACCGGCACCAGCGACCAGACCCGTGCGCGCCTTAAACAGGCTGTGAACGACGGGAAGCTGGACGGCTTTGTCTGGCTGAGCCAGCAAGACGTCGACGCGCGCAAGGTGAACTACTACGCGCGCGAAACCAGCGACTTCATCGAGCTGGCCACGCTGCAGTCGGCGCTGCGCACCGCGCTGCTGCGCAATGAGCTGCTCAAGCGCGGGGTCTCGACCGCCGAAGCGGACAAGCTCACCAACCAGCTCGATCTTGAGGCGATCACCCTAAAGGCTGGCCAGGAAAAGAAAACGAATGGCGAGGGCGAATTCATGCTGGCCTTCGTGATGGTGATGGCGATCTACATGACGACGCTCATCTACGGAATGATGGTGATGCGCTCCGTGCTCGAGGAAAAAACCTCGCGCGTCATGGAGGTGGTCCTCTCCTCGGCCAAGGCGACCGAGTTGATGGCCGGTAAGATCCTCGGAGTGGGAGCGGTGGGATTGACGCAAATCGCGATCTGGCTGGTCATCGCCGCCGGTGCCTCCGCGCCTTCGCTGCTCGCCATGGCGGGGGCGAAGGACGCCGGAATCCACCTCGACCCGATGATCCTGGCGGCATTTGCCGTCTTCTTCATCGGCGGATACCTGCTCTACAGCACCATGTACGCGGCGCTCGCCTCGATGGTGAACTCCGAGCAGGAAGCGCAACAGTGGCAGATGTTCGTTACCTTGCCGCTCATCGTTCCCATGGTCATGTGGTTCGTCGTCATGCGCCAGCCTAATGCGCCGTTATCGATATGGATGTCGATGATCCCGTTCTTCTCGCCCATCCTGATGTTCCTGCGGATCGTTGTTCAGACGCCGCCTATGTGGCAGATCGCGCTGAGCATCGGCCTGCTGGCCGCTTTCACGGCGGGAATCATCTGGCTGTGCGCGCGCATTTACCGCGTGGGTATCCTCATGTACGGCAAACGGCCCACGCTGCCGGAGATCGTGAAGTGGGTGAGGTACGCGTAAAGCCAGTAATAAGTAACAAGTAATGAGTAATAAGAAAGAGCCGCGGCCGACGCGGCTCTTTTGCTTTCTTCGGCCGCCACGATGTTCGCAGTTTTGTTTTTGCTCATTACTTATTACTCATTACTTATTAC
>JBOGLI010000589.1:0-2888 GCA_050746165.1 Terriglobales bacterium
TCGGAGTCGGAATACTGCTGGCGATGTTCGAGCTGGTGCGCATCTGGATGTTGCTGCATCCCGCCGCGCCCATCTCGGCCCTGTTCATCCGCTAAAGCCGCAGGCTACATCCTCCTGATAAAATAAAGGTTTCACAAGGCCGTGTGACGCCGTCAGTGCGCGCGGCCCGGAGTTGCATGTTCGAAGTAAGCGTGGAAGACACATTCGCCGCGGGTCACGCACTGCGCGGTTATCGCGGCAAGTGCGAGAACCCGCACGGCCACAATTACAAGGTGCGCATCACCCTGGCCGGCGAGGAACTCGATAATATCGGCCTCCTCTATGACTTCAAGGACCTGAAGGCCGCGATGGGCGAAGTTGTGGACCGTCTCGATCACCAGTACCTGAACGACATCGCGCCCTTCCGCGAGCTGAATCCGTCGGCGGAAAACATGGCGCGCTACTTCTACCAGGAGTGCACCGCGAAATTGAAGGACAAGACCGCCGGGCGCGTCCGGGTGAAAGAAGTCAGGGTCTGGGAGACGGATACGTCGATCGCGACGTACTTCGAATAGTGCTAAGTGCATAGTGCCGAGTGCTTAGTTGTTGTTTCCGCTCAGCGCTAAGCACTCTGCACTCGGCACTCAGCACTTTCATGCACATCATCGAAATCTTTCGGTCCATCCAGGGAGAGAGTTCGTTTGCCGGGCTGCCGTGTACCTTCGTGCGCCTGGCAGGCTGCAACCTGCGCTGCGACTGGTGTGACAGCGAGTACACCTTCACCCGAGGTCGCAGTATGACGCACGAAGAAGTCATCGCCGAGGTGAAGCGGTTGTCGGAAATCGGCTTGGTTGAGATCACGGGTGGCGAACCGATGTTGCAGGAGCGCGAGGTCGTGCCACTGATGAACGCGCTGCTTGCCGCCGGCTACGAGCTGATGCTGGAGACCAGCGGCGAGCGCCCGCTACAACGGGTGCCCAACCAGGTCCACAAGATCGTGGACGTAAAATGTCCCGACTCGGGCGAAGGAGGGTCATTCCTGCTCGACAACCTTGAGGCGCTCACTGGCGGCGACGAGGTCAAGTTTGTCATCGCTTCGCGCGCGGATTATGAATTCGCCCGCGACTTCACGTGCGAGTACCGGTTGGCCGAAAAGACGCGCGGCGTCATTTTTTCGCCGGCGTTTCGCAAGGACGCGCAGGGTTCGCGCGACGCTTCGCACTGCATCGTCGATCCACGGGAACTGGCGGAGTGGATCCTCGCCGACGGACTGAATGTCCGCTTGGGCCTGCAGATTCACAAGTTCATCTGGGCGCCGGAAACCAAGGGAGTTTGAGGAATGAAGAATGAAGAAGTCAGAATGAAGAATGAAAATCAATCGCGGAATGGTGTGCGTTCCATTCTTAATTCTTAATTATTGAATTGGCAAACACATCGAAAACGCGCGCAGTGGTGCTCCTCAGCGGCGGCATGGATTCGTGCGTGTGCGCGGCGATCGCGGCGCGGGATTATGATCCTGCCGCGCTGCACGTCATGTATGGCCAGCGTACCGAGGAGCGGGAGCGGCGGTCATTCGAGGGAATCTGCGACGCACTGGGCATTCGCCGCCGGCTGGTGGTGCGCAATGATGCCTTGCGCCAGATCGGCGGTTCTGCGCTGACGGACGCGGCGATCAATGTGCCGGTCGCCGACGATGAGTTTGCCGGTCGTGGTTCCGACAGCCGAGAGCCGAAAGCCGAAAGCCGCGTGCCCATCACGTATGTGCCATTTCGCAACGCGCATTTTCTGAGCGCGGCGGTGAGTTGGGCGGAGGTGCTGGGGGCGGAACGCATCCTGATTGGGGCCGTCGAGCAGGACAGCTCCGGGTATCCTGACTGCCGTCCCGAGTACTATCGCGCATTCAACGAGGTCATTCGCACCGGGACGGCAAAGGGGGATATCACCATCGAAACGCCGCTGATCGGCATGCGAAAGTCCGAGATTGTGACGCTTGGCCTTGAATTGGGCGCTCCCTTCAATTTAACGTGGAGTTGTTACAGCGGCGACAAAGAGGCCTGCGGACGCTGCGAAAGCTGTGTTTTGCGCCTGCGGGCATTTGCCGCGGCAGGGGCTCGCGATCCGATCTCGTATGCGGAGGGCGTGCGGAGCCAGTAGAGTTTGGCGCGCCAAGGCGCGCACAGCAGGAGAGATTTCTAGCCGGAGGGCGGAAAATGAAACGCAATCTTTTGTTATTGGCGCTGACGCTGGTCGTGGCGGCGCTTCTGGCGCCCGCAACCTGGGCGCAAATGGCCACCGTGAAAGGTAAGGTCACCGATAAGGATGGCAACCCGATCGTGGGCGCGAAGGTTGAGTACGTCAACCTCGACAACGGCCGCAAGGTCAATCTCAAGACCGACAAGAAGGGCGAATACTATTCGCTGGGCGTGATGTCGGGAATGTACAACATCAACTTCACCGACGCGAGTGGTGCGAAGCTGTTCTCGCTGAATAAAGTTCGGGTGCAGTTGGGCCAGGAAAACGAGTACAACCTCGACATGAAGAAGGAGGTGGCGCAGGCGCAGCAGGAGCAGCAGCAGCAGATGACGCCGGAGCAGAAGAAGGCCATCGAACAGACGGAGAAAGAAAACTCGAAGATCAAGGGGTTGAATGAAATGCTGGCCACCGCGGCGCAAGCGCAGGAGGCAGGCAACTTCGAGCAGGCGGTGCAAACGCTCACGCAAGCGACCCAGGCGGATCCTACGCGGGACTTGCTCTGGTTCAAGCTGGCCGACGCGGAACGCCTGTGGGCAACGAAGACTTCCGGCGATCCGGCGGCGCAAAAAGAGCGGTACGGGAAGGCAGTCGAGGATTACCAGAAGGCGATCGCGATCAAGCCGCAGGGCGCCTATTACAACAACATGGGCGAAGCC
>JBOGLI010000590.1:0-1606 GCA_050746165.1 Terriglobales bacterium
CCATTGGCAGCGGCAGCTCCAGCTGTTGCCACGCGGAGGCCATCAGCGGCACTCCTTGAGCGGTCGCGGCTTCCAGTAGAGATCCCGCTCGATGGTGAGACCGCCGGGGCCTCTGATCTCCTCGAGTTCGTCGACGGAGAAGTACCCGAACTCGCGCTCATGGCCGACTACGACGCCAAAGCAGAGGCGCTCAACCGGATCGTATTCGCTGACGTACCACGTCCAGTTGGTCCACGGGGTGAAGAACTTTACCGGCGCGATCGCGTTGTCGCCCTGCTCTTCCTGGCTGTAGAGGGGCGGCAGGCGGTCGGCGATCTCCTTGGGAAGGAGTTCCATTTCGCCCTCCTGGCGTCGCCGGGCGTTCGGTCTCGACGGGTGTCGAGGTCGCGTCCGGCGGCGGGGAAGGACGAACGGGAAGACGGCCTACAGTTCGTCGAGAAGTTCGCTGGCGTCACGCGCGTGATGCAGAACACGGACGAACTTCAAGGGTGGCCTTCGTCGGGGCGGGAGAAGATCGAGACGGGGAAGTGTCGAAGAACCAATCGACGGACAGCTGCAAGAACGTCGGGGCGGGTAGTCGGCCAGACAGCTCCGAGATTCGGAAACTGGAGCAGGCGATCGACTAACAAGTCGAATTCGTCGAGATACCGAGTGGACGACTCGGGATGCTCACGTGCGATCCGGATATCGTCTACGTCGTCTCTTGCCTCCGGCCAGATGTCGGCGACCAGGGCGCGGCGTTTCACGAGCGAGCGGGCTTACGCTGGCGCAGGTGTTTGGCTAGCTTCCACCGGCGGGCTTTGCGCCACGCCAGGGTCATAGGTTCGGGTTTGCCGGAAGCGAGACCGTCGACCAAGAGCTGGTCGACTGCCACAATCTCGTCTCGCTGTACGTCCTTGCAGATGAGGTCGCGGACGTACTCGGCCGCGTAGCTGTAGAGACCCGAGCGTTCGATCTTGGCGCTGACGAGCTCGCGCAGCTGAGGCCGGACCGGCACGTTGATGGCGGCGGGGACTTTACGTTTCATGGGAACATGGTAACACCGAGCCCAAAATCCTGTCGAATTTTGCGCAAAAGCTGGAATTGGCGAATGGGTCGCTCTCTTCCTGGCACTCGGGTCCGCAAAAGAAAGGCAAGGAAGACGGCGGGTCAAGCGGGTTCACTCCGAGCGGTCGTTTTCTCTTGCGTGGGAGTTCCGCCTATCGGACGATGGCCTGGGCCTTCCCGGAGCATGCATCATCAGCGCACAGCGAATACGCACCACATAGGACACTCAATGCCATGCGGATGTTGACCAGCCCATACGCACTGCGAAGGTGTCCACGGCGTTTTTTTGAAAGAATGCCCGTCGTCTTGGCAGCGGTCCTCGTCGCGACGCCCGTCTTGGGCTGCGTTGGAGATTGCCGGGGGGCTGGCAAAGTGGACATCACCGATTTGATTGTCGGGGTGGATATTGCCCTCGGCACGGCTGCCGCGAGCACCTGTCCGGCGTTTGCCAATGCTGAAGGCACCGTCGAGATCGCCCAGCTCGTGGCCGGAGTAGCGAACGCGCTCAGCGGCTGTACGGATGTGCGCTTCGTGGATAATGGTGACGGCACGATTTCGG
>JBOGLI010000591.1:0-3230 GCA_050746165.1 Terriglobales bacterium
GCCCTGGGCGTGGCCGAGAATTTCGTCAACCGGCCGCGCAGCGAGATGCTCGGCAAAAAAGTCCGTGAGGTTTTCACCGGCGAGACGCGCCTTGGCCGTTTCATCCTCGACTGCTTCGATCTCCACCAGGACGTTTCCGTGCGCGAGATCGATACCGATGCGCGCCGCGTCCAGGTATCGCTCGACTTCATCGAGGAGGGCGGCCAGAAGATCGGCGCGCTGCTGACCATGCGCGACGCCGAGTCCGTCCGCCGCATCGAGGACGAGATCGAGCTCTCCCGGCGCCTGGCCGCTATCGGCCGGTTGACTTCCGGCGTTGCCCACGAGGTCCGCAATCCCATCAACGCCATCATGGTGCACCTGCAGATCATGCGCGAGAAGATGCAGGAGGCCGACCCCGAATCCAAGCGTCACATGGACGTCATCGCCAGCGAGATCCAGCGCCTGGGCCGCGTGGTCCAGACGCTGCTCGATTTCACGAAGCCGGTCGAGCTGCGCCTCACCGACCTCGATCTGCGCCGCATCGCCGAAGAGGTCGCGCTGCTCGCCGGACCCGAGGCCGCACGTCACGGCGTGCTGGTCCAGACCGATCTTCCCGATGCTCCGCTTCCGGTCAAGGTCGATCCCGACCTCATCAAGCAGGCCGTCCTGAACATCGCCAATAACGGCATTCAGGCGATGCCTGCGGGCGGCGCGCTGACCATCTCCGGGCGCCGCGAAGACGGTACTGTTCAGGTCGATATCTCCGACCAGGGGGGCGGAATCCCGCCCGAAATCGGCGAGAAGATCTTTAACCTTTATTTCACGACCAAGAAGGCAGGCACTGGTATCGGCCTCGCGATGAGCTATCGCGTGATGCAATTACATAACGGCAATATCTCCTACGACTCGCGTCCCGGACACGGAACGACCTTTCACCTCCGCTTCCCCGCCCAGGAACAGGTGCGCGCCGCCGCGGGACAGGAGAGCGCGCCGGCACAGACGTGATCGTCATTGGTAATTGGTTGTTGGTCGTTGGTAATGGTCTTCAAACTTGCTTACCAACAACCAATAACCAACAACCAACAACGAACGACAAACAGCTCGGTTGCTCAACCCCGGGCGAAGGATTACAAAAGACCAATGGCGCGTGTTCGCATCGTCGCTGTCAGCCTGCTGCTCGCGGGCGCGCTGACGCTCAGCGGTTGTAAGAAGAATAAACCGCCGCTTCCGCCGCCGCAGGCGCAGGCGCCGACGATCAACATCCCCGAACCCGAGCCGCTGCCTCCGCCTGCGGAGAAGGCCGCCGAACCCGCGGAAGAGAGTAAGCCCGCGCCGGAAGTCACGAAACCCAAGCCGAAGACGCATATCGCCAGAAAGGCGAAGAGGAAGCAGGAGCAGCCCACGCGAATCATCGTGGAAGACGGTGGCACTGCCGCCGCCGAGGCCAACGTCCCTCCTCCACATCTTGTTGCCAATACTTCCGCCGATGCCGCGCAACGCGGGCGCCAGACCGAATCGCTGCTCAATTCATCGCAGCACGACGTTGCATCGCTCCATCGCCAGCTTTCCAATGAGGAGCAGGCCATCGTCCGCCACATCAATAGCTACGTGGACCAGTCGCGTCAGGCACTCAAGGAAGGTGACGTGGACCGAGCCTACAACCTCGCGCTGAAGGCGCACCTGCTGTCGGACTCACTGAAGAAATAGCGGCGAGGCTTGAGTCGTGAGGCTTGAGGCACGAGGGACGCACACCATCCAACGAACAATATTTTGTCATTCCGAGCCCGCCGCGAAGGGCGAGGAATCTGCTTCTTCCGGCGCTCGGTCCTGACACCTCAAGCCTCACGACTCACGCCTATCTTTTTCTCCTCGCCGCCTGGATCTTCGCGATCAAGTCCTCGGCCGGCGCTCTATACGCATCGTTCTTCGCCGCTTCTTTGAGTACCGCGATCGCGTCCGCGGGGCGCTCCGTCTTTGCGTACCCATATCCGAGATAGTAGTAGGCGCAGGCCTGGTCCTGCGGCGAGTTCGCCAGCGCCGCCGATGCCAATTTCAGCTCGGTGACCGCGGGCGCAAACTTGTTCTCGCGCAAGAGCGCCTGTCCGAGCACCGAGTGCGCCAGTGCGCCCAGGTTCTTCGCGTCCGAATCGCTGGACTTCGCTTCCAGTTCAATCGCCTTGCGCGCGTACTCGCCCGCCTTGGCCACGCGCCCGCCCGACGGATCGCTGATGTACGCGGTCGCCAGTACCGTCAGCAGGCGCATGTCGCTCGGGTTCTTCTCCAGCAACTTGTCGCCGAAAGCGGCCAATCCTGCTGAGTCTCTTAATTCCTGGTAGGTGACGATGGCCAGCGTCGCCAAATTCTGCGTGAATTGGCTATTGTGAAATGCCGGCAGATACAGGTTGATTTCGGCGAGCCGCTTCTTGCCGTCCTGCTCGGACGCGATCGCGTTGTATCCGATCGTTGCCAAATAATCGTATTGCTGTTTGTACGTCGCCGTCTGCTCGGGCGACTCGGAGTCCGCGCCCATGCCGTTGAAGACGGCCGCGCCCCGCGTGGCGTAGTCGACGACCTTGTCGTTCGCCTTCACCTGCTGTGCCAAGTCCGCCTGCGAAACAATGATGTCGAGGATATCGGGCATCGCGGCCAGCGCCTTGTCGCCGTAAGCGAGCGCCTTCTGCGGATCGGTTGCCGACGTCTGCTGCGCCAGTTGCCAGTATCCGTATGCGGCGGCGGCCTTGTTATCGGCGAACTTGCTGACAAAGTCTTCCAGCATCGCGATCTTCTTCTGCGCGTCGGTCTCGTTCGAGATCGCCACCAGCGCCTGATCTTCGGGCGTGCCGGCCGGGATGATGATCTTGTGTTGCGCGAGAGCGGGAATCGCGAGCACGACGGCCATTGCCAGGGCTAGGAACGTTCGGGTCTTCATGGTTCGCCTCCGGGGTGAAGCATTTGCGGCGAATGCTACCTCCGCCTGCCGCCGTCGGCAAGAAGCGAAATCACAATGCTCTGTGCGCTGCACCGGCACTTCCGTCTGACCTTGGGTGCCCCACACATCGCGCCTCGCTACCATTGAAACCGCCGAGCCTCTGAGGCGCGATGTGTGGGCGGCTTGGGCGCGCTGTGTGCGTGGCGTTCGACACTGGCAAGGGCGTCCGACCGGCCGAATCGTAACGCGGGCGTCCCGCCTGCCGTAGCACCGGCGTCGCGCCGGTCACGCGGAACCCGACCGTGGCATCCGCCGCGGC
>JBOGLI010000592.1:0-8302 GCA_050746165.1 Terriglobales bacterium
CTCCAGGGCAAGCTCATCGACGAGAGCGGCATGGTCGTTAACATCCCGCACGTGCTCGTCACTTGCTACAACAACATCGGCCAGGTGATCTGGGTCTCCGACGGTTACGTGGACAAGGCGCTCATGCCCGAAACGCCGGTCCCGTTCTCGGTTGATATTCCCGACGACATCGCATCGCAAGTGCACAACTATCGCGTCGTCGTAAACCAGTTCAGCCTCAACAACAGGACATAAGCCATGAGGAAGATTGCCTACACAATCCTGATGGTGCTGGCCTGCTGGTTCGCCGCCCGTGCCGCGAGCGCCGCCGAGCTTTCCGTTCCGGCGCGCGTGGCGGCCGGCGAGGAAGTCAAGATCCATGCCGGCGGCAGCGGCAGCGCGACCCTGTACCTGTTCGGCCCGGCGGGCGCCATCAAGCGCGAGGTGAACCTCGGCGGCGACATCGTCATCAAGCCGGAAGATGTCATCGACGCCGGCCAGTACACGGTCATCATCGGCGGCGATAGCGCGACCTTCTGGGTCACGCCGAACAAGACGGCGCGTCTCAGCTTCATCACGCACCCGTCGCGGCTTCCGGTGGCCGTTAACAACGGAATCGGTGGCGTCGTTTACACGTTCGACAAGTTTCACAACCTCGTCACCGACCCGCAGCCGGTGAAGTTCGAGCTTGCCGAGAAAGAGGGCGGCGCCACCACGCGCACGCTGCAGACGAAAGAAGGCATGGCTTTCATCGGCTTCGATTCCGGCCGCAAGGAAGGCCCAGCCCAGTTCGTCGCCTCGGTCGGCGATGTGACCGAGAAACGCATCGTGCAGCAGGTCGCCTCCGATCCCTGCAATCTCAGTATGCATGCCGACCGCACCAAGGACGGCGTTGAGGTCTCCACCGCGCCCATTCGCGATTGCACCGGCAATCCGGTGCCCGATGGAACGATCGTGACCTTCACCGCCACGTCGAAGCAGGGCAAGAGCAGCGTCGATGCGCGCATCAAGAAGGGGATCGCCAAGGCCGATTTTCCCGACCTGCATGATGCCACCATCTCCGTCGCCTCCGGTGTCGTGATGGGCAACGAGATCCACGTGGGAGGTGGCGAATGACGCGGCGCGCGCTGGTGTTCGCTGCGGTACTGCTCGCCGCATCGCTGTGCGCGGCGCAGCAACCTGAATTGCCGTCGGTGCGTCTCAACGCCGATAGCGTGGTGGGCAAGACCATCGAGGACCTCACCGGGCAGGCGCTGGCCCGCGACTACGCCAAGGCTTGGCGCACACTGGCCATCGCCTTCGACAAGAACCAGGCGTACCGCATCGACAACGATTTCGTCGGTGTCGCCGCCGATAAGCTCTCTTCCGCGGTCGCCATGCAGGCAAGGTCCGGCCTGCATCGCCGTTATGTCGATCGCGGACACCAGGTGCAGGCGCTGTTCTATTCGCCCGATGGAACTTCGGTCGAATTGCGCGACACCGCGAACTTCGAGGTGCAGTACATGGACGGTGACAAGGTGTTGCACACCGAGAACGGCACGAAGACGTATATCGCGCTCATGACGCCGACGGAAATCCGCTGGAAGGTGCGCGTGTTGCAGGAAGTGGAAAAATAAGTTCCAGTTTCGAGTTTCAGTTTCAAGCAGCCGAACCTGGCGCATGAAACATGAAACGCGAAACTTGAAACTACTCGAAGCTGAAACTCGAAACTGAAACTCTTTTAGGGCCCTCACATGATTTCGGTAGCGATCCCGGTCTATAACGAAGAAGAACTAGTCGATCTCCTCCACAGCCGCGTCTCCGCCGTGATGAACAGCATCGGCGAAGAATGGGAAGTGGTTTACGTCAACGACGGCAGCCGCGACCGTACCCTCGAGCTGCTGCTCGAAGTGCAGTCGCGCGACTCGCACGCGGTTGTCGTCGATCTGTCGCGGAACTTCGGCCACATGGGCGCCCTCACGGCCGGCCTGCAGACCGCGCGCGGTGATGCCGTCGTCATCATGGACGGCGACCTGCAGGACCCGCCCGAGGTCATCCCCGAGATGGTCGATGCCTGGCGTAAGGGCGCGAAGGTGGTCACCACGGTCCGCCGCAGCCGCGAAGAATCGCGCAAGTGGCTCCTGCCCTTCTTCAACATGTTCTATCGCGTGCTGGGCATGTTGTCGGACTTCCCCATCCCGCTGAACTCCGGCATCTTCGGCTTGATGGACCGGCAGGCGCTGGACACTTTCGTCGGCCTGAAGGAATACAACCGGTACCTTCCCGGACTCCGCGCCTGGATCGGCTATCCCACGGCGATCGTCCTCTATGACCGTAAGGACCGCGCCAAGGGCGAGGGCAAGCTTAGCTTCGTCAGCCGCATCAAGTACGCGCTCGATGCCATCACCAGCTTCAGCTACAAGCCGCTGCGCCTCAGTTTCGCGCTTGCCATTCCGGCGATGTGCCTCGCGCTGCTGGCCGCGATCGTGCTCGGCGTGACCGGCAATCTTGGCGGCACTGTTGGGATTGTGCTGGCCATTTTCTTCGCCGCCGGGGCGCAGTTGTTCTGCGTCGGAATTCTGGGCGAGTACATCGGGCGCATCTACGACGAAGTGCGCCAGCGTCCGATCTCACTCATCAACCAGGTGCACCGGGCTGAAGTCGCCGCGGCAGCGAAGTCCGCGCGCGAAACTCTGCCTGTGGCGGCATAAAACCGGCTCAGGGCACAAGGCTCAGGGCACATGGCAAACTTACTGCCATTTCCTTGAGCCTTGAACATCGTCTCATGTGCTTGAGCCATGAGCCATGAGCCCTGCGCCGCTTTTCTCAGGAATGCGAGAACACGCGCCCCGCTGCCCAACCCTGCCGCAGCACTGCTCATCCAACAGGTGCAGCTTTTTTCGTTTGATATGCGTTCTCATTCCATTTCTTTATCCGAATTTGGGCGCCGATGGTGCCCCGCATCTGCCCGCTTTTGGCAGATGTGGGTTACGGTATGTGCCGCGTTCGCCCTGGTATTTCTTCTCGGCTGCCAGCATGCCGACCTGCATCAGACCCTGCGCAAGAACCTGAATCCGGCTCGCACGCAGCCCGAGGTCCTGGCCGTTTACGAGCCCTGGTTCGGCGAGCCCGATCACGTCGACGTCGGCTACTCCGCCCACGACCGCGTCGTCCTTTCCCGCCAGATACAGCAGGCGCAGAACCTCGGCATCTCCGGCTTCGTCGTTGACTGGTACGGCCAGCGCAAACCTTTCCTCGACGCGTCGTTTTCCTTGCTGCAGCAGGCCGCCGCGCAGAGCGATTTCAAGGTCTCGTTGATGTACGACGAGCCCGAGGACTCCGGCGATCCGACCACCGCCGCCATCCAGGCGCTCGATTACGCGTACAACCAGTACATCGGCCCGCAGGCCCCCAATCGCAACGCGTATCTCACCTACGAAGGCAAACCGGTTGTGTTCGTCTGGCCGCGCAGCAAGGCCACCGATTGGACCGCCGTCCGCCAGCATCTCCAGGGCTGGGAGAGTCCGCCGGTGATGATCATGGAAGACGGCAGCGGCCGCTGGGCCAATGATTTCGACGGTTTCTATGCGTGGGTGAAACCCGGCGACGAGGGCTGGCGTTCCGACGGCAGCAACTGGGGTCGCGGCTATCTCGAAGGCTTCTATCGCAAGATGAAGGACAAGTACCCCGATAAGATCGCGGTGGGCGCCGCCTGGCCCGGTTTCGACGACCGCAAGGCGTCGTGGACCCAGAATCGCTACATGGACGCGCGTTGCGGCAAGACCTTCGAGGAGTCGCTTCGTCTCTGGCGAAAGTTCTACACTAGCTCCGACCCGCTGCCGTTCCTGCTGGTGGTGACCTGGAACGATTACGAGGAAGGCACGGCCATCGAGCGTGGCGCCGGACAGTGCGGCGAACGCCGCCAGAAGCAGGCCACCACGGGCGCGACCGAAGAACACACGGCCTCGAATACGGGCCGCTAAGGAAATCATGCGCGTACTAGTCACCGGAGGCGCTGGCTACATCGGCAGCCATGTCGTGCGGGCCTTGGCCCGCCGCGGACACGAAGTCGTCATTTACGACGATCTCTCCACGGGCCACCGCGAACTGGCACATGGCTTTCGATTGATCGAGGGCGGCGTCGGAGATGCAGACACGCTCCGCCCCGCGCTCGCCGGCATCGACGCGGTCATGCACTTCGCCGCCAAATCACTGGTTTCGGAATCGATGCGCAATCCGCGCAAGTATTTCGAAAACAATGTCCGCGACGGGATCGTGCTGCTCAACACGTGCGTTGATGCGGGGGTGAAGCGCTTCATCTTCTACTCGACCGCCGCGGTCTATGGCGTGCCCGAGAAGTCCCCGATTACCGAAGACGCGCGCAAGCAGCCGGTGAATCCCTACGGCTTCTCCAAGCTCTCGTTTGAATACGCGCTCCAGTCCTACGATGCCGCCTATGGCCTGCGTTTTATGAGCCTTCGCTATTTCAACGCCGCCGGCGCCGATGACTCCGGCGAAATAGGCGAATTGCACGATCCCGAGACCCACCTGATTCCCAACGCCCTGAAGGCCGCCGCGGGGGATGGGCAACTCGAGATCTTCGGCACCGACTACGACACGCCCGACGGTACCTGCATCCGCGACTACATCCACGTCACCGATCTTGCCGACGCGCACGTGTTGGCGCTGGAAGACCTCGCCCATGGCGGAGATTCGGCCATCCTGAATCTCGGCACCGGAAAGGGAAGCACGGTGAAGGAAGTAGTACGCACGGTGGAAGAGGTGGCCGGACGCGAATTGCCGAAGCGCATTGCGCCGCGCCGCGCCGGCGATCCGCCCATCCTGCTCGCCGATCCGTCACGAGCCGAGCAACGTCTCGGCTGGAAAGCCCGCCTCTCCTTGCGCGACATGGTCGCTAGCAGCTGGAACTTTTTCCAGAAAGCCGCCGCCACGCGCCACTCTTCGGTTGTCAGCGGTCACTGAAAGACGAATGAACCACGGATTGCCACCGATCAACACGGATCAAAAAGCGTTCATTCAAATCCGTGATGATCCGTGGCAATCCGTGGTGAATTCGTCTTTCCCGACACCCGACACCTGACACCCGAAAGCTATCCCGCCCCCTCGACACTCGGCAGATCCGGTTCCGGCTCCAGCGTTCCCCGCTTCGTTTTCACCTTCGCGCTCGTCACCAGCGCCACGCCCGCCACGATAATCGCGCTCCCCGCCAGGATGTAATGGTCCACGTGCTCGTGCAGCACCAGCCATCCCAGGAACACCGCGACGACCGGGTTCACGTATGCGTACGTCGCCACCTTCGGCATGGGCACGTTTTGCAGCAGCCAGATGTACGCGCTAAATCCTACCCAAGACCCGAAGATGATCAGGTACACGATCGCCGAGACGCCCCGCAGCGTCCACGTCGCCCGGTGGTAATCGTCGAAGACGCCCGCGACGGCAAGATTCACCAGCCCAGCGAAGGTCATTTGCCAGCCGCTGCCGGCAAACGCGTCTGCCGAAGTCGTCCAGCGCTTCGACAGCACCGATCCTATCGCCCACGTTAACGAACCGCCCAGCAGGGCCACCGACGCGAACAGTTGTTCCCGTCCCAGCGCGCTGGTGGCGTGCAGCTTGGGCCAGAGCAGCACCACTACGCCGCCGATGCCCAGCAACATTCCCACGATGCCGCGTCGCGAGAGGCTGTCGCCGCGCAGGATCCACGTCTCGATCGCCAGGAACCAGATCGGCGTGATCGATACCAGCAGCGCCGCCAGCCCGGTGGGCACCGTCTCTTCGGCCCAGGCCAGGATTACGTTCGACACGCTGAGCAAGAGGATGCCGATCAACGCCAGCCGCAGCGCGTCCCGCCAGCTCACGCGTACCTTGCGTCCGCTGATCGCGCACCAGGCCAGCATCAGCACCCCGGCCACGGTGAAACGCGTTCCTGCCATCAACTCCGCGCCCAGGTGCTCTACCCCGATCGCGATCGCAAGGTACGTCGATCCCCAGAAGAAATAAACCAGGGAAAACGCGGCGATCGCTCGCGACCGGTATTGGCGCTCGGGAGAATTCATGATTGCAGGCGGCAGCCGTTACATTAGCAGAGCAGTTGTCGATTTCCTCTGTCTTCCTCTGGGTTCCCCTGCGCCCTCTGCGGTGAGTAGTTTTTTGCCTTCGTTTGCGTCCTTTGCGCTGGGTATTTTTGTTCCAATCGACAATCGTCAATCGACAATCGCAAATGCCTTTGGTTTCCCCCTTAAAACTCACCTAGTCCTTTCGCCCATGACAACCTGATTACCCTCTCCAGCACCCAATCTACAGAAGGCAGAGCCCGCCTGTAGTGTGAGGTGACGTATGCTTTGGTTCATTTTTGCCGTCCTGCTGATCGCGTGGATACTCGGTCTGGTCGGGACTTATACCATCGGAGCTTGGCTCTGGTTGCTGCTTGTGGCTGCGGTGATCGTACTGATCATCCAGTTGGCGACCGGCCGGCGCGTTGCCTGACCTGCGCGCCTCGGCTCCCGATAAACCCGCCGGACGGAACGCCTCTCGGGGCACTCCGTCCGGCATTTTCCTGTTAAACTCGATCGGACGGAGTTCCCGCTCTCATGTCCCGGTCCCCGATCGCCGTAGTCCTTCTTCTCTCGGTGACCGCCCTCGCATCCGACCTCAAGGTCTCCCGCAAAACCAAAGACGGCTCCGGCGAGCATCCGCAAGACACCTACTACTTCCAGGGCCAGCGCGTCCGTTTTGACCATCGCGACGCCTTTGGGTACGACTGGAAAGACGGCCGCGCGGAAACCATCGCCTATGGCCCGCGCGTCGCCACCATCTTCCAGTGCGACATGCACCGCGTCCTTAACCTCGATTTCGATCACCACCAGTACACCGTCACCCAGCTCGACCGCGACGGCGCGCCCGTCAACGCCCAGAGGGTAACCCTGCCGACTGGCACCAATGGTGCCAAGGTGAGGGTAATCGTGGAGATGCGCGATACCGGCGAGACGCGCCAGATGTTCGGCCACATCGCGCACCGCTTTATCACCACTCGAAAGCTGGTTCCCACGGCGGGCGCCTGCGCCACCGCCCAGGAAACCACCGAGGACGGCTGGTACATCGATATCGACCCGCGCGCGACTTCCTGTTCCGAGATGGATCATCCGTCGCCGAAGAATGCCGTCGCCGTTCTGACTGCCGGCAACTGCCGCGACGACTACGAGGTCGAGCACAGCGGCCCCACGCCGCCGCCCTTCGCCGTCGACGTGAAAATCACCAATCACGCCGATCTGAACGGCAAGACCGCGACGCACGAAATGGAGAACACGGTGACGGAGCTCTCCAGCCTGCCGCTCGATCCGCAACTCTTCGATCTTCCCGCCGGCTATAAGCACGTCGAAAAGCTCGATAACTCGCCCAACCTCCCGTGGCTCCTCCACGCCCGCCTCATGTGGCAAAGCGCCAAGAGCATGGTCTGGGGCTGGACCCCTTGGGGAAGGTAACGCGGGCGTTCCGCCTGCCAAGCCTTGTAGGGTTTCTCATCCCGAGCGGGAACGGCCCGGGTTTCGCCCCGCAGTCGAGGACCTTGCGTTTCTCCGCGCCCTCTGCCTCTCTGCGTTCTCTGCGCTGAGCCTTGTCCTCCGGAGAGCTGGCGGAGAGAGGGTGTTCTAGCCCGCCTTGGCTGGCAGGTACACCACGCACACCGTCTTCTTCGCCGTCGAACGGACCTTGAGCTTGCCGCCGTGCTTGGCGATGACGCTGCGCGTCACCCAGAGACCCAGTCCGGTGCCGCGCTGTTGCTTGGTCCCCGAGAACGGTTCCAGCATTTCGCCGATGCGACGCTCAGGGAATCCCGGTCCGTCGTTGGCGACGGTGATGCGCACACCCCGGCTGCCGGACCGCTGCCAAAAGCGTGCGCGTCGCGTCCGCACTACGATGCGCGATGACTCGGGCGAATGTTCGACGGCATTGGTCAGCAGGTTCAGCACCGCCTGTCGCAATTCATCGCGGAAACCGACGATGCGTCCGGTCCATTCCAATTGCGCTTCGAGCGTGTCGCGCCTTTCGCGGAACTGCCGCCCGCAGGAGGTGATGGCGGCGTTCACGATCTCGCGCACGTCTACCGCTTCCGGCTCCGAAGCAGGCGCGTACAGCGTCACCAATTGGCGCGCGATATTGGCCAGCCGCTTGCCTTCGGTGTCGGCGATTTTGAGGTACTTGGCAAGCTCCGGATCGGTGCCCGCATGGCGCGTGGCCATGTAGATCGCGCCCGTGACCGCGCTGAGCGGATTGTTGATCTGGTGCGCCAGCTCCGAGGCCATGTCGGCGGCGGCGAGCAGCTTCTCCT
>JBOGLI010000593.1:0-2495 GCA_050746165.1 Terriglobales bacterium
TTGCGGCGCCGGCTCCTCAGACCACCGCCGCATTCGATCGCTATATTGCCGCGGCGGAGGCCCGCATTCGCGCCGAGCAGAGTTCCCCGGACAAGTTCTTGCGCATCGACGGCTGGCTTCCTCCCGACCGTGCCCACGCCCTCGATCGCCTTCGTCGCGGCGAGGTGTTGGTCGAAGCCGTTGGCAACACGCCGCAGGAGGTCCCCGGCGGAATGATCCACGACTGGGTTGGGCTGGCATTCATTCCGGGAGCCAGAGTCGAGCAGGTGCTTGGCGTCGTGCAGGATTACGACCATCTCGCCCGCTACTACCAGCCGGAGGTGGAGGCGTCGCGGCTCGTAGCGCACAACGGCAATGATTTCCAGATCTTCATGCTGCTGCGCAAGCACAAGGTGCTCACCGTCGTGCTCGATACCGACTACGACGTGCACTACGGCGCGCTCGACCCGCAACATTGGTACAGCGACTCGCGCAGCACGAAAATCGCCGAACAGGGCGGCGACGATCACGGCTTCCTCTGGCGCCTGAATTCCTACTGGCGTTTCGAACAGGTCAGTGATGGCGTGATCGTGCAGTGCGAGGCCATCTCGCTGACCCGCGACATTCCCACCGGTCTGGGCTGGATGGTCCGACCATTTGTGACCAGCATTCCGCGCGAGTCGCTGGAGTTCACGATGGCGGCGACGCGGAATGCGGTGCTCGCAAACAAAAGGTCCTTCGACTCCCGCCGCGACGCGCCCGAAACACGGGCGCGAAAATCCATCGCGGCGGTCGCTCAGGATGACAAATGATGAACAGCATGACGGCAGCAACGGAATTCAAGTCGGCCGCGCGCATTCAAGGCTCCATCACCGCCGCAAAAGAGAAGCAACTGCTGATCTGGATGGCGCGGCGCACGCCGGCGTGGATCAACGCCGACCACCTGACACTGCTTGGGTTTGCAGGGCAACTGCTGGCCGGAGCGTCGCTGGCTCTGGCGCGATGGGACCGCCGCGGGTTGTGGCTCGCCATCTTCTTTATTGCGGTGAACTGGCTGGGAGACAGCCTCGATGGAACGTTGGCGCGCGTTCGCAACCAGCAGCGGCCGCGCTATGGTTTCTACGTCGATCACATGGTGGACACCTTCGGCGCTTCGTCGCTCATGATCGGCCTTGCAATCTCCGGGTACGCACACTGGCTGGTTGCGCTGGCCATGCTGATTGCGTTTCTCGTGCTCTCCATCGAAACCTACCTGGCGACGTACTGCGTCGATCGCTTCGAGATGTCGCACTGGCTGTTCGGGCCGACGGAAGTTCGCATTCTGCTGATCATCGGAATCGCGAAGATCTACTTTCATTCCGAGGCGCACCTGTTCGGACATACCTACATGCTGTTCGATATCGGTGGAGCGATCGCCGCGGCCGGAATGATCCTGCTCGCGATCATTGCAACCGTGATGCACACCAGGGAGCTGTACCGGAGAGAGACCATTTGAGCGCATAAATACGTCGTTGGTTTTTGGTTATCGGTGGGCTTGAGCCGCGTGGCATGGTTACCAACAACCAATCACCAACAACCAACAACTAAGAACGAATGGACACAGGCAAGCTCGCAATCGGAATCACGGCGGCGGCGTTTACTGGATTTGGCGCGGCGCTCGTCGCGAAGCCCGAAAAAATCCTCGGTACGATCGGGATCAAAGCGAACCAGCGCGTCGGACGGACCGAACTGCGCGCCATGTACGGCGGCATGGAACTGGGTTTCGGCGCGTTCTTCACCATCGCGGCATTCAAACAGGAATGGCGGCATCCGGCGCTGATGGCGATCCTGTGCGGCATCGGCGGGCTGGGCGCGACGCGCATCGCGACGGCCATTGTCCATCGCGATCCGCCGCTAACGTACGCCATGGGTGCGCCGGAGATCGCGGCTGCCAGTCTCGCCGCGGTTACTCTCCTTCGCGAAAAAACCCGGGACTAGACACAGAGGACGCGGAGGACGCAGAGGATACTTGATCTTTTCAGGTCCGGCGCGCGCCTCAAATCGCCTGCAACGAAAAACTTCGAATACAAAGATGAAAAGAGCCCCTCTGTGTCCTCAGCGTCCTCTGTGTCAAATCCCCAGGTGCTTTCAGCGCGACGTTTGGAAGAAAGCTCTTGGTACGATATCCTCCTCCGTTCGCGGAGGAACTCATCATGAGCGTACGGCGAGTGCTTGCGGTCCTTCTTCTTTTCGTCAGCGCGGCGGCAGCGCAGGTCAGCCCCAACCTGTTCCAGGAGATGCAGTGGCGCATGATCGGCCCCTTCCGCGGCGGGCGCGTGAAGGCCGTTTCCGGCGTGCCCTCGCAGCCGAACGTCTTCTACTTCGCACAGGTAAACGGCGGCGTGTGGAAGTCGATCGACTACGGACACCGCTGGGACCCGATCTTCGACCACGAGCCCACCGGCTCGGTCGGCTCGATCGCCGTCAGCGTCTCGAACCCTGACGTTATTTACGTCGGAAGCGGCGAGGGTCTGCAC
>JBOGLI010000594.1:0-4084 GCA_050746165.1 Terriglobales bacterium
TCATTCCGAGCGGAGCGAGGAATCTGTTGTTGTCGAGTGAAAAGCAGATTCCTCACCCGCCGCGGCGGGTTCGGAATGACAAAACCCATGCAACTACCGCGGCTCGGCGCCCGTCATTCCCGTCACCTTGGTATCCACACGGAATTTCTTGTAGCCGGAGTAGCTGGTCTCCTGCTCGATGTTCAGCTTCTTGAACAGCGCTCTCGCGCTCACTTTCACGGCCGCGTGCGACGGCAGCCACACCTCATTGTTGATGCGGACCTGCTCGAACCTGAGATGCGTGCCCTTGCCGACGGTGGCGAGGAACCATCCGAAGCGGATGTTGTCGAGGGCGATGGCGTCCACCTTCACGAGTTCGTTATCGTCCTCGGTGATCCACATGCGCCCGCTGATGTGCTTGAGCAGATTAGTGACGGTGTCGTGGCCCTTATAGGAGGGCCGCGGCGTGGCGTCGATCATGAAGCAGGCGATGCCGCTGACCGTGTCGTGCCCGGCAAAGCGGAAATCATAGGCGTCCAGCACCGCGCGGATCAACTCCTCGCCTTTCTGCTTCCCTTCCGCCTGCTTTTTCAGGCGCTTCTGCCGCTCCGAATCGCTCTCGTTGCGCCGTTTCTCGCTGGCTTTGTCGAACTCCTGCTCAACTTTGCGCGCTTCGTCGGCGGAAAGAGGCTGATCGTCGCGGGCAATGAGCCGCCGTTGTTGCGAGCCTTCGATCCACAACACGTCGAAGGTGCGGACCTCGGTCTTCTTGACGGAGCCATCCCCGTCCAGGGTTCGCACGACGGAGCGCTCCTGGTAGTTGTAGTTTTCCGCCTGCTTTTGATTGCGTTCCTGGTTGTGAAATGCATTCTGAATGATGTCGTGCAGGTTGGGGCCAGCAGCATCTTGCGCCAGCGACAGCGCGAGCAGGATGGCGACCAGCAGGTTCACGGGGCCACTGTAGCAAGGAGTGAGGGGCGAGTCGAATTCGACACGGAGGCACGGAGAGTTCCCGGTATTTCGTATTTGCTGGTTCGTACTTGGTGTTCGGTGTTTCGTGTTTGGTGGTTCGGATTCCGGAACACGAAATACGAAATTAAGGGATTATGCGTTAACCAGCGTTTCAGCGACGACCGGCTCCAGCCTTGCCGTGAAGTGGCGCAGGAACGGCGCTTCATAGCTGAGCTTTAGTCCGTGGATCTGCTCGCGGCGGCGCCACACGTCGAGGATCACCTCGACGACGTAGTCGATGTGGCTCTGCGTGTACACACGGCGCGGGATCGCCAGCCGAACCAGATCCATCCGCGCTGCCGCGCCGAACATCAGGGTGCCGATCTCGACCGAGCGGATTCCGCCCTCCAAATACAGCTCCGACGCCAACGCGACTCCCGGAAACTGCTCCGGCGGAACATGCGGCAGGAAGGCGCGCGCGTCGATGTACACGGCGTGGCCCCCGGGCGGCTGCACGATGGGGACACCCTGCTGCGCGATGTGATCTCCGAGGTAGGCGGTCGAGCTGATGCGATAGCGCAGGTAATCCTCGTGCAGCGCCTCCTGCAACCCGACGGCGATCGCCTCCAGGTCGCGCCCGGCGAGCCCTCCATAGGTCGGATATCCTTCGGTCAGGATCAGCAGGTCTTTCTCCTGTTGCGCCAGCAGGTCGTCGTTGGTGCAGAGGAAGCCGCCGATGTTGGCCATGCCGTCTTTCTTTGCAGACATGGTGCAGCCGTCACCGTAGCTGAACATCTCCTGCGCGATTTGCTTCGGAGTCTTGTCGGCGTAGCCGGGCTCGCGCTGCTTGATGAAGTAGGCGTTCTCGGCGAAGCGGCAGGCGTCGAAATAGAGCGGAATGCCGTGCTTTTTGCAGACCGCGCTGACCTGGCGCACGTTCTCCATCGAGACCGGCTGGCCGCCGCCGGAGTTATTCGTCACCGTGAGCATCACCAGAGGAATGCGGTTGCGGCCGACGACGTCGATCAACTTCTCCAGGGCAGCCACGTTCATATTGCCCTTGAACGGATGCCAGACGGCCGGCATCTTGCCGTCTTCGATGACCAGGTCCACGGCCTCGGCGCCCACGAACTCGACATTGGCGCGCGTGGTATCGAAGTGCGTGTTGTTGGGCACCACGTCGCCCTTCTTGCACATCACGCCGAAGAGGATCCGCTCGGCCGCGCGTCCCTGGTGCGTGGGAATGACGTGCCGAAAACTGGTGATCTCCTGCACCGACTCGCGGAAACGGTCGAAGCTGCGCGACCCGGCGTAGCTCTCGTCGCCACGCATGATGGCGGCCCATTGGTCGGTGGACATCGCCCCAGTCCCGGAATCGGTAAGCAGGTCGATGAGAACGTCATCGGCAGGGAGCAGGAACAGGTTGTAATGCGCGGCATGGAGCAGGCGTTCGCGCTGTTCCCGCGTGGTCCAGCGGATGGGCTCGACGCTCTTGATACGAAACGGCTCGATAATCGTTCGCGGCATAGCACAATGGTCGCGCAGACGGTTACCATCGCGCTGTGACCTGCGGCACAATGGTCAGTCCACCAGGTGAAGGAGAGACATGGCAAAGCCCAAAGCTGCAGCCGGCACGAAACACAAGAAGGACCTGTCACCCCGAGAACGTGAAGAACTCCTCCGAGCGTTGAAACTCCGTTTTGAGAAAAACATGAACCGCCACCAAGGACTTGCGTGGGAGCAGGTACAAGCGAAGCTAGAAGCCAATGCCGAGAAGTTGTGTTCGCTGCATGAAATGGAGAGGACCGGCGGTGAGCCGGACGTCGTCGGTCACGACAAGAAGACAGGCGAATACATTTTCTTTGATTGTGCAGCGCAGAGCCCGAGCGGCCGCCGGAGCCTGTGCTACGACCGCGAAGCGTTGGACGCAAGGAAGGAAAATAAACCAGCTGGCAGCGCGATCGAAATGGCCACCGCCATGGGTATCGAACTCCTGACGGAAGAGCAATATCGAGAGCTGCAGAAGGTGGAGGAGTTCGACACGAAAACGTCGAGCTGGGTGAAAACGCCTGCCGCCATCAGAAAACTCGGCGGGGCGCTGTTTTGCGATCGTCGCTACGACACCGTCTTCGTCTATCACAACGGCGCCGAATCGTACTACGCGGCCCGAGGGTTCCGCGGGTCGCTGAGAGTTTAGTGGCGATCGCGCGCGATCAGAGGTTCACTCGCTGCATGGCCTGCTCGGGATAACGCGCTCCGGCGGCGGCACCGCGGGGGAACAGTTCGTCGATACGCGCCAGTTCGTCGGGCGTCAGAGTGATGTGCACGGCTTGCGCGTTCTGCTCCAGGTACTTCTGGTGCTTGGTGCCGGGGATGGGAACGATGTCGTCGCCCTGCGCCAGCAGCCAGGCGAGCGCCAGTTGCGCCGGCGTGCAGCCTTTCTCGCCTGCGATCTCCTCCACCCGTTTCGCCAGATCGAGATTGCGCTGCAGATTTTCCGCCTGGAGCCGCGGCATGTTGACGCGGTAATCCTGCGGAATGTCTTCCTTGCGCTTGATCTGCCCGGTAAGAAAACCGCGTCCGAGCGGACTGTAAGCGACGAAGGTGATGCCCAGCTCGCGGCAAGTCGGCAATATCTCCGGTTCCGGCTCGCGCTCCCAGAGCGAATACTCGGTCTGCAGAGCGGCGATGGGATGAACTTTCTGCGCGCGGCGGATCGTCTTGGCCGCGGCTTCCGACAATCCAATGAACCGCACCTTCCCCTGCTTGACCAACTCGGACATGGCGCCGACGGTGTCCTCGATCGGGGTATCGGGATCGACGCGGTGCTGGTAGTAAAGGTCGATGCGCTCGACGCCGAGCCGCTTCAGGCTGGCCTCGCAGGCCCGCTTGACGTAGTCCGGTTTGCTGTTGACGCCGACCCAAGAGCCGTCGGGATTACGGACGTTGCCGAACTTCGTCGCCAGGTATACCTCTTCGCGGCGATGCTGGATCGCACGGCCGACCAACTCCTCGTTGTGTCCCAGACCGTAGACGTCAGCGGTGTCGAGGAAATTTATACCGAGATCGAGTGCGCGATGGATGGTCGCGATGCTCTCGTCGTCGTTGCGCGGGCCGTAGAATTCCGACATTCCCATGCAGCCCAGGCCGATAG
>JBOGLI010000595.1:0-8488 GCA_050746165.1 Terriglobales bacterium
CCCGAGGAACTGGTGCGCTCGCGCTACGAAAAGTTCCGGAAGATGGGGCAGTTCTTCACGGGGTGATCGGTGATCAGTGATCGGCGGGGCGACTCTAAAGGCGCAGCCGTTGCTGCAAAAAAAGAGCTCCTTGTTTATCCAGGAGCTTTCGTGTTTTGCTGCTGATTACCGACTACCAATTACCAATCACCAATTTACTCGCGCGGCGCGCGGCGCGCGGCGGAGGGGCGTCCGCTCTCCGAGGCGCGCAGCGAACGCAACTGCTGGCGCGCCTGGTCTGCTTCCAGCGACCGCGGATAGCGCTGGATCAGCGCCTGGTATTCCTTGATGGCATCGGCGCGGCGCCCCAACTTCGCGAGCGCCATCGCCTTCTTCAACTCCGCGGCCGAAGCCTTGTTGCCGCTGGGGTACTGCTCCAACACCTTGTCATAATCGGTGACGGCCGCGTCGTAATCGCCTTTACGGTACTCCAGGTCGGCGATATAGAACTGCGCGTTCCCGGCGAGGTCGGTGTTGGGATAAAACTTCAGGTAATCGCCAAACTCCTGCGTGGCCAGGTCGGCGTTGCCGGAATTGTAGTCCCGCAGGGCGTTGTTGTAGAGCACGTCGGGCGGCGGCGCCTGCTGCTGCGGCGGCTGTGCGCCGGCGGGGCAAGTCTGTCCCGGCGGGCACGTCGTGGTCTGGCCGGCAGGCGGGATATTCTGCTGCGCCGCCTGGATCGCGGAGAGCGTGGCGGCGATGTTGTTCAGGCGGGCCTTCAGCTCATCGACGGAATCGTGGAGCGACTGCACCTGGCCGGAGAGCTGGTCGGCGCGAGCACCCGCGTCGTTGTGCTGTGAGGCCAGCGTCTTGTTCAGGTCCTGCAGGCTGGCGTTGATCTGGTTCATCTTGTCCGTCGAGGTCTCGATGAGGTTGCGCATGATGCCCATGCGCTCGTCGAAGGACTGCTGCATGCGCGCCATGGCGTCCTGCAACGCCTGCACCTGCGTCTGGAGCTGGACGATTTCCTTGCTGACGGCGAACGACGGCACGGAGGACAGCATGAATGCCGCCAGCACTACGAGCGAAGTTTTGAAGCGAAAGTTTTTCATATCGGCTGCTCCGGTTGGATGCGGGAACCCGGCGAATCGGCTAGTGTCGCGGCGGGAACCGGCCCAATCCGTATCAGATTAGACCCGCCGGGGCGAGAATGGCGAGTGGCTAAAGGAGTTCTCACCGACAGATTGCCCGGTTCAAATCCAAATGACTATAATGACCATAATGACTATTTTAGAGGTGAGCTCGATATGGCGCAGAAATGGACAGTAGCGGAAGCGAAAGCAAAATTTAGCGAGGTGATTGATCGAGCGCAAACCGCCGGGCCCCAGACCATCACTCGCAACGGTCGGAAGGCGGCTGTCGTCGTTGCTGCGGAAGAGTGGGAGCGAAAAACTAAGCGACGCGGCACCCTCGCCGAGTTCTTCGCCAGCTCTCCGTTGCGCGGATCGGGTATTCAGGTGAAGCGCGTACGAGGCGGAGTGCGGAATGCTGATTTATGAACTTCCTGCTCGATACGAACGTGGTTTCCGAATGGGTGAAACCCCAGCCAAACCCCGCGGTGATTGCCTGGCTGGATGAAGTGGACGAAGATCGCGTCTTCGTGAGCGTCGTCACGATAACCGAGTTGCGGTATGGCATTTCTCGGCTCGCGCCTGGCAGGAAGCGCACGCAACTGGAAGATTGGCTGGATCAGGACTTAGTTGCGCGATTTGAAGGCAGGGTCTTGAGCATCGATGCGGTGGTTGCGAATGCGTGCGGAGAATTGTTAGCGCGGCGCGAAGGCGCAGGGCGACCACTGGAAGCGATGGACGCGTATCTTGCCGCCACTGCACTCGTCCATCGATTGACGCTAGTGACCCGAAACGAGGCGGATTTCGAAGACAGTGTGCGATGGCTGAACCCGTGGATGTAAGTGGATTTACGTGCTTGCACAATTAGCGGATGTGCAGCTACTCTGCTTCACCATGAAAATCGCACGCTTCGCAGCCGTGTTCGCTTTACTGTCATCGTTGGCGTTGGGCCAGGCAGCGACTCCGCCAAAACCGACAACGCCCGCGCCGCAATCGACGCCGGAGACAGCCGCCCCGGCCGCCAATCCAGATGACGTCAAGTCGATGGACGCGATCATGCACGCCATCTACGACGTGATTTCCGGTCCCGCCGGAAAACAGCGCGATTGGGACCGATTCCGGTCGCTGTTCGCCGACGGGGCACGGCTGATCCCGCTGGTCAAGAAGCCCGACGGCAGTATCACCACGCGAGTGTTTACGCCGGAGGAGTATGCCTCCCGCGGACAGACCTTCTTCAATCAGGAAGGCTTTTACGAAAAGGAAGTCGCACGACGCGTGGAGCAGTGGGGCCACATCGCGCAGGTCTTCAGCACGTATGAATCGCGGCACGAAGTGGGCGGGCAGCCGTTCGCGCGCGGCATCAACAGCTTTCAACTCTACAACGACGGGAAACGCTGGTACGTCATCACCATCTTCTGGGAAGCCGAGAGCAAGGACGTGCCGATCACGCCGGAGTTCTTGAAGTCGGGGAAGTAGTCGAAATTGCGGAATTGCGGAATTTCAGATTGCGGAATGGGAAGCGGTCAGGAGACTTTCAATTCGGCAATTTGAGATTCTGCAATTCCGCAATTTCAGCCCGCGCGACGGTCCTGAAACTTCGGTCGTACGGATTGCATCTACTCGTCTTTCTGGAGGAGGACAAATGGCGCAAGTAAAGATTACCGTTCGCAATAATGGGCCGTTTCGCGTGGAGGCCGACCCGGGGACGATCGAACTGGTGGACGCAAACGGGGCCGCATTCGATCTGAGCGCGAAGATCAAGGACGGAAAGACCGCGTTCTCACTGTGCCGCTGCGGCGGCAGCGTCAACAAGCCGTTCTGCGATGGGACACATTCGAAGATCGGGTTCCAGGCGGCGGAAGCGGCGGTGCGTGCGTCGGACGGTGGAACGGAGGCGAAACCCGTTGAGAACAATCCCATTGCCGGCAGCCCGGCAAAGGGATGATTCCGGATTGCGGAATTGAAGTGGATTGCGGAATTGTGGAATTTCAAATTGCGGAATGGGAACCGGTCAGGAGATTTCAATTCGGCAATCTGAAATTCCGCAATTCCCCAATTCTTCAATCACCCTTTGTTCTGTAGCTTCCTCTTTCGTTCGTCCTCGCGGATCTCGCGGCGGCGCAGGGCGTCCTCGGAGCGGCGCTTTTCTTCTTCGGTCTCCGGAATCACCGGCGGGACGGGCAGGCACCGTCCATGGCGATCGACGGCGACGAAAGTCAGGTATGCCGAACTGACCTTCGAACGCGTGCCGGCGATGTAGTTCTCCACCAGCACCTGGACGCCAATTTCCATCGACGTATGAAACGCGCGGTTAACTGACGAGCGCAGGATGACCAGGTCTCCGACGTGTACGGGGGTGAGGAAGTCGAGGTGGTCGATGGAGGCGGTCACCACATAATTGCGCGAGTGGCGATGGGCGGCGAGGGCGGCAGCGAGATCGATCCAGTGCATCAGGCGTCCGCCGAGCAGCGCGCCCAGGGGATTGGCGTCGTTGGGCAGGACGATCTGGGTCATCTCCGATTGCGAGTCGCGAACCGGACGCGGGGTGAGTTCGACACGTTCTACCATTTAGCGGTCCTTGCGAAACGATTCCAAACAGCACTCGGCCATGCGTTGAATATGAGCGTCGGAGTGACTCTCGATCCATGTGCCGGGATTCGTGTCATAGGTCAAAGTACCGTGCGACACGGGCAAGTAGCTTGCTTCGAAAATATAAGAGATGGTGACGAGGCCCTTTGGGTCGCGCTTTATACAAAAGCGAACGGCATCGGCACTGCGGTCGGATGGGAGGTGCGCGCAATTGGCGTACCCGAGATTGCAGTCGTGGAGCATGGATTCGTCGGGCGTGATTCCGGCAGCGGTGCAGCGGCCGGCGTAAGAGTCGCCGAGGGAAAGGCGCTGGGGGTGCGGAAGGACAGGGAGCGAAGCCGCGACCGTGGGATGGAAGTAAGGACAGGGCACCGAGCGATTCTATTCTGAATTTCCCAATTTTAATTTTCGTTTTTCAATTAGCCCCGCCGTGCAGGAATTGAGAAATGAAAATTGGAAAATGATAAATTCCCTTCATGGACAGAGTTGCGATGCTGAAGGAAATACTGGCGGAGAACCCGAACGACGCGTTTGCGCGCTACGGGCTGGCGATGGAATATGCGAATTCCGGCGATAGTGCCGCCGCGCTGGCGGAATACGAAACGATCGTTACGGCGAATCCGGAATACGTGCCCGCCTACCAGATGGCCGGACAAATGTTGATGAACCAGGGGCGCGAAGAAGAAGCACGCGGCTGGCTGGAGCGAGGAATTGCCGCCGCGCGACGGGCGGGGAACCAGCACGCCGAGTCGGAGATGCAGGGCATGATCGACACGATCTAGTCGCGGGTTTTGTCGAGGCGCTGCTGGCGATCGGCTTCGACTAGCGTGGCAAAGCCGTTGACTTGAGCAATCCCGGCCGGAGAAAGCGGCGGCAATCCGGCTTTTGCGCGCGCTGCGGCAATGGCTTTGGCGAGACATGGATCAAGATGCTGGCGCAGATCGTCTCCGGAAGGAACGCAGGGTATATCAGGCACTACCCCGTGATGCTCCAATTCCTCTCCGCCGGGAAAGACGACTTTTCCAACCGAGATCTGAACGCCAAAAGGCACGATGAGTTCAGCGCCAATGTGCTCAGAAAAGAAACGCGAGGAATTCACGCGCCCGGAACTGCGATCGCCGACTACGATAGCGCGGCCCTGCCGCTGGAAATGACGGGCGAACATTTCAGCGGCGCTGGCGGTGCGACTGTCGACAAGGATTACCATCGGCACCGCGATCGTGGGTTTTTGCGGCTTGATTTTCAAGGGCTCGGTCTTCTTGCGGGAAACCACATCTCCCATCGTGGTGGCTTCTGGCTCGAAGTGACCAGCAAATTCGAGCAAAGCGCTCTGAAGTCCACCGCCGTTTCCGCGGAGATCGACCACGACCGCGGCGGGTGAATCCAACTTATTGACCACCAGCACCTCTTCGGTGTCAAAGTCGCTAACACCGAGATACCCGACCTTGTCGGGGAAATCATTGAAATAATCCACGCGCTCGGTTTCGCTTTCGTAAATGGCGCGCCAGATATTCTCGTCGGTTGAAAAATCAACCACCCTGGGTTCATTCTTGATTTTTGCCTGGAGCAGGACGGTCTGCGGAGGCGCATCGCCGCGTTGATACGTGATCTTCATCTCCGGCACGGGGTGGAGGAGGTGAAAGTACAGCATCATTAGATCGAAGCTGTTCCGTTCAGCGGTAAAGGTATCAATGCCGACGATCTTGTCGCCGGGCTGCAGTCCCGCCGCCGCGGCCGCGCTGTTTGTTTTGATCTGGTAGATGCGGACGTCGTCGCCGAATGGTTTCGCATTGAACCCAAACAGCGGGTGGCTGGCCCGGCTGGGCGGAAGAAACTTCGTATGAGAATCCTGCAGCTTTTCGACGAACGAGAAAATTGCCGTCACCATTTCACTTGGATTGTTGGATTTCTTGATGCGGTCCTCGGTGGCGGAGGTCAGGGCCTTCCAATCCAGTCCCTTCAGGCCAGGGTCGTAAAAGTTCTTTTCAATGTCGCTGGAAACAGTTCGTAAAATTCCGATCATCCTACTGCGTTCCGACTGCAAATCCTGGCCATAGGCGGAGGCGACGAGCGAGAGCGAGACAAAGCAGACGAGTAGGCGAACCATGCGAGACATGCAGAATTCTCCTGAACGCGGAAGCAAAGTAGCACAGTTTCCGGAGCATGCAAACAATTGAGTGGAGGCACTGGATCGATCAATGAGAACGTTTCGCTTCCGCTTCGGCGATCACCTGGTCGGCGGGGCGGAGTTGTTTGCCCATGAAGTCCTCAAGCAGTCCGGGGAACATCTGGTAGAGCTTGATTGGGATCGCATACCACCACGGCACAATCACTTCCCGCTTCTGCTTCAAGTAACCGTTTAACAGCGCGCGGGCCACGTCCTCGTTGCTGGCGCCCTTGCGCGCGGCCTCGCCGATGCGCTTCCGGTTCACGCCTTTGACGGCGTTGCGGGCGAAGTCGTTGCCGATGTAGCCGGGGCAGACGGTCATAACGTGAACGTTATCGCGCTTCAGTTCGGCGCGGGCGGCCTTGCCGATGGCGTTCATAGCGAACTTTGTCGCGGAATAGGCGGCCGAGCCGGGCAGGGGAATGTGTCCGGCGACGCTGGAAACGTTGATGATCGTGCCGCCGCCCTGCCGCTTCATTTGCGCGGCCGCGATTTGCAGGCCGTGGATGGCGCCGAAGAGGTTGGTGTCGAACAGGGAGCGGCACTGGGCCATGTCCATGGTGTCGACGGCATCGATGAGGCCGTGGCCGGCGTTGTTGATCCAGATATCGATCCGGCCGAAGTTGTGCAGGGTGAGCGAGAGGACGCGGTCGATCTCCTCGCGGTTGCGAACGTCACAGGCGAGGGCCAAGGTACGTGGTGCGGCATCGGGAAATGCGGAGAGGATTCGCGAGCGCGCAGCGTCCGCCCGCGCCTGTTCGCGGGAACTGAGCACGACGGAGGCTCCTTCTTCAACGAACAACCGCGCCGTGGCTTCGCCGATCCCCATCGACGAGCCGGTGATGACGGCAACCTTTCCCTCGAGGCGTAGAAGCATTCATTGCTTGTACTGGCATGGCTTAGCGGAAGTCAAGAAGTGCCGAGTGCTGAGTGCTGAGTGCTTAGAAAAGCAATCGCTCCTAAGCACTCGGCACTGAGCACTCAGCACTCTCCCGGGTGTAGAATCCGCTCAAGGATGTGGGGCGGTTCGCTTTCCCCAAGAGAGGTTCCTCAGCCGATGACTCTTCCCCGGACCCTCGGACAGCTCCGGCAGCACCGCGATTTTTCCGAACAGCGCCTGAACACGCGCAGTGTCAAGGACGAGATGCGCGAAAATCTGGTTTGCAAGCTGCGCCGCAAGGAGACGCTTTTTCCCGGCATCGTGGGTTACGAAGACAGCGTAGTCCCGCAGATCGTCAACGCCGTTTTGTCGCGGCACAATTTCATCCTGCTCGGGCTGCGTGGACAGGCGAAGAGCCGAATCCTGCGCGCGCTGGCAACGCTGCTCGACTCACACGCGCCCTACGTTGCCGGGTGCGAAATCCACGACAATCCCTACGCCCCGATTTGCCGGCGTTGCCGCGAACTGGTCAGCGAAAAGGCCGACGAGACGCCGATCGCGTGGCTCTCGCGTGAAGACCGCTACGTGGAAAAGCTGGCCACGCCAGACGTCACCATCGCGGACCTGATTGGCGATATCGATCCCATCAAGGCGGCCAAGGGCGGGCACGAACTCTCCAGCGAGTTGACGGTGCACTACGGCCTGCTTCCTCGTGCCAACCGCGGCATCTTCGCAATCAACGAACTGCCGGACCTCGCGGGAAAAATCCAGGTCGGGTTGTTCAACATCATGCAGGAAGGCGACGTGCAGATTAAGGGCTATCCCATCCGCCTTCCGCTCGATGTGGCCCTCGTCTTCAGCGCGAATCCCGAGGACTACACAGCCCGCGGCAAGATCATTACGCCGCTGAAAGACCGCATCGGCAGCGAGATTCGGACGCATTATCCCGCAACCGTGGACGAAGGGATTGCGATTACTGAGCAGGAAGCCTGGGCCAAGCGCGAGGGATATGCGCTGCACGTTCCGAAATATGTCCGCGAGGTGATCGAACGGATTGCCTTCGCCGCGCGCGAGGATAAACGCGTCGACAAGCGCAGCGGGGTCAGCCAGCGGCTGCCAATCTCGGCGATGGAGAACGTGATTTCGAACGCCGAGCGGCGCGCGATCGTGCATGGCGAGAATACGGTGGTGCCGCGCATTGGCGATATCTACGCCGCGCTGCCGGCGATCACCGGGAAGCTGGAACTCGAGTATGAGGGCGAGATGAAGGGCGCGGACTTCGTCGGCAGGGAACTGATCCGCACGGCCATCGCGCAAACCTTCGACGAGTACTTTCACGGGGCGAACCTGCAACAGATCGTGCAGTGGTTTGATCTGGGCGGAAGCATTCAGTTGCCGGATTCCGCGGCGGCCGCCGAAGTTCTGGACGAGTTGAAACCGATCCAGGGACTGATGGAGAAGCTGAGCGCCGTGGGTGTGAAGCCGAAAGACGCGGCGGAGCTCCAGGTCTCGGCGGCGGAGTTCCTGCTCGAAGGCCTGTACGCGCACAAGCGTATAGGACGTAACGAGGAGCGCGTGTTTGTCGCCGGAGAAAAACAGGCGAGGCGCGCCGAGGCCGGCGCCGGACGCGACCGCGAAGAGCCGCCGTTTACCAGATCGCGAAGGGGCTTTAACTGACCGGAACAAGGTGCCAGGTGTCAGGTGTCAGGTTTCAGGTCCTGACACCTGACACCTGACACCTGA
>JBOGLI010000596.1:0-4303 GCA_050746165.1 Terriglobales bacterium
CTCGTACTCGTTCGACATCGACGCCGCCGGACTCGACATTTCATACCGGAAGCACTACGACGCCTACTGCCGCATCTTCGACCGCTGCGGATTGCAGTACGTGGTGGTGGAAGCGCACTCGGGAGCGATGGGCGGCTCGCAGTCGCACGAATTCATGGTGTACTCCGACGCGGGAGAGGATTTCGTGGTGTCATGTCCAAGCTGTAAGTACGCGGCGAACCTGGAGAAGGCGGCGTCGCGCGTGGATGCAGTGGACGATTACCCCGACGTGGGCGACGGTAAGCCGGTCGAGGTGCACACGCCGGGCATGAAGACGATCGAAGATGTGGCGCGCTACCTGAACGTCTCGCCGAAGAACAAGATGAAGACGCTGGCGATGATGGCCACGGATGCGAACGCCCCTGAAGGCAAGCAAGACATCCCAGTGGTGGCGTTCCTGCGCGGCGACCACCAGATGAACGAAGCGAAGTTCTCCGCGGCGATCGGCGGCGCCACGTTCCGGCCGATGCATCCGGAGGAGATCCAGGCGGTGTTCAAATCGCCGGCCGGTTTCCTGGGACCGATCGGGTCGGAGAATTGGCAGTACAAAGGCGTGAAGGCCAAAGTCCTGGTGGACAGCGCGCTGCTCAACCGCAAGAACCTGATCGCCGGCGCGAACAAAGAGGACTATCACCTGCGCAACGTCACCCCGGGCCGCGACTTCAAGGTGGACCAATCGCAGTATGTCGATCTGCGCGCGGTGGAGGCGGGCGAGGGGTGTCCGAATTGCGGGACGCCGCTGAAGGTCGCGAAGGCGGTGGAGATCGGGCACATCTTCAAACTCGGGACGAAGTATTCGGAGTCGATGGGCGCGCGCGTGCTCGATAAAGACGGCAAGGAAGTGATGCCGATCATGGGCTGCTACGGGATCGGCATCGAGCGCATCCTGACCTGCGCCATCGAGGAGAGCCACGACGATCAGGGCTTCTGGTTGCCGCCGCAGATCGCGCCCTTCGAAGTGGTAGTGACGCCGACGAATACTAAAGACGAAAACCTGCTGCGCGCGGCGGAGGAGATCGCGGAGAAGCTGAAATCAGCGGGCTACGATGTGCTGCTCGACGATCGCGACGAGCGTCCGGGAGTGAAATTCAAGGACGCGGACCTGGTTGGAATCCCGGTGCGGGTCACGGTGGGAAAGAAGCTGGCGGAGGGCAAAATTGAGGTATTCCGCCGCTCGACACGTAAGACTCTCGATGCTAGTATCGGCGCAATTCTAGAAACAATAACGCCGTGGCTCCGTCCGTCGGGAGCGACCGCCGGGAACTGATCCCGGCCGGAGCGCGGCAGGGAGCAGTGCGATGAAAACGGTTCGCGCGATCGTCGGGTTTCTCGTCATCATTGTCGGTTTGTACGTTGTTTGGAATCTGGTCCCTCCGTACTTCGGCCATTACAAGCTGGAGGGATGGGTCGCGGACGAGGCCACCACCGATACCTATAACAACAAGACTGAAGACCAGATCCGCGAGACGCTGCTGGAGAAAGCGCGCGACAGCAACATTCCACTTACCGCGCAACAGATCGCGGTGCAGCGCGGCGGGAATTCCGTCACCATCGAGGTGAACTACACGGTCCACCTTGATTTCCCCATCCATCCGGTAGACCTGCAGTTCCAGGCGAGCTCGAAAAACAAAGGATTCTAAGAGTAGGGGCACGGGGCACGGGACACGGGACAAGACGCGAAGAAAAGGGCGTGTCACTTCGTACACAGTCGTGTACGGGGCGACACGCCCAAGCATTTGCGGGGGTAGAAAGTCTTTTTATTCCAGCGCGGCGACGTAGTGCGTCAATTGCTCCTCAGGCTATGCGGGGCAGGGGCACGGAGGAACGCCGCGAAATGTTTTACAATGAGCGAAGTTCTGGCCTTTACCGCGCAGGCTTCGCAACGCGCGCTTCGTCGAGTGCGGACGCCGTATGGCAATGCGGATCCGCCAAACCGCCACGGTGAGATAACGTTTTCCGCCGCCAGCACGTCTGAATAGAAGCGGGAACACAGAAATCCGTTATCGCGCCGGGACAATAAGGGGAACCGCGCCGCACGGCGCCGATTCATTGTGGCCATCAAAGTTAAGCTGGTAAAGAAACGCCCGGCACAGGGCAAACGCGGGGGAGGCTTCGGCTGGACGCATCCCGCGGTGAAAGTGGTCGCCGCGCTGGCACTGGTCGTGGTGCTGGTGTGCGGCATCTTCTTTGCGCATTACTACCTGAAGTACGAAAATATCCTCGACAAGCGGCTCCGCGGGCAACTGATCTCGAATTCGGCGCGCATTTACGCGCGTCCGCAGCAAGTCTGGGTGGGCGAGAAGATTTCCGCCGACGATATCCAGACCGAGCTGCGCCGCGCCGGCTACAGCCAGGATGGTGGCAGCGACCCGTCGCCGCTGGGTACCTACAAACCGCTCCGCAAAGGGGTGGAAATCCAGCCGGGACCGGATTCGTACCACAACCAGGACGGGGCAGTGATCTCGATCGCCGACGACAAGGTCGCGAAGATCACCGGCGCCGGTGGCAGTGTCGGCGGCAAGGACCTCGACGCCTACGAACTCGAGCCGACCCTGATTACGTCCTTCGATCCGGACCAGCGCTCGAAACGGCAGAAGGTCGAGTTCAAGGACATTCCGACAGTCCTGGTGAATGCCGTCGTATCCATCGAAGACCGGCGTTACTTCCAGCACAGCGGGGTGAATTACCTGCGCTTCATGCAGGCAGCGTGGGTGGACCTGCGCGAGGGCGGCGCGCGCAGGCAGGGCGGGTCGACGATCACCATGCAGGTGTCACGCATGTTCTTCCTCAGCCCGGAAAAGACGATCAAGCGCAAGCTGACCGAGATGCTGATCGCCGTCGAGCTGGAACAGAAGCTGAGCAAGGAACAGATTTTTGCGCTCTACGCCAACCAGGTGGACTTGGGCCAGCGCGGCTCGTACACCATCAACGGATTCGCGGAAGGAGCTCGCGCCTACTTCAACAAGGACCTGCACGACATCACCCTGCCGGAAGCGGCGCTGCTGGCCGGATTAGTACAGCGGCCGAGCTACCTGTCGCCGTACCGGCATCCGGAGCGCGCGCTCGACCGCCGCAACCTGGTGCTGGAGGCGATGGTGGAGACCGGTACGATCACGCGCGAAGAGGCCGACCGGGCGAAGGCAGTGCCGCTGAAGCTGGCAGCGCCGAACGTGGAAGCCAGCGACGCCCCTTATTTCATCGACCTGGTACGGGACACGGTGCTCAGCAAGCTCAACGAGCGCGACTTGGCCGAGAACGGCGACCGAATTTATACGACACTCGATCCGCAGTTGCAGCGCGCCGCCGCCGACGCGGTGCAGATCGGGCTGAAGAGCATCGACGAGCAAGTAGCGAAGTTGCGCACACGCCGCGTAAAAGTCGGCAAGGGCAAGGAAGCCAAGTACGAGACCAAGGTCCTGCCCGGCCCCGATGCGCAGGTGGCGCTGATCGCGATGGACCCGCACACTGGAGAAGTACTGGCGGTGGTGGGCGGTCGCAATTATTCGTTCAGCCAGCTCAATCACGCGCTCGCCAGCCGTCCGACGGGATCGGTATTCAAGCCGTTCGTCTATGCAGCGGCGGTGAATACGGCGCTGGGCGGCGGCGATCCGAACGCGGTCGATACGCCGGCGACGCTGGTGGATGATTCGCCCGGAACCTACGCTTACGGCGATCAGATCTACGAGCCGCGCAACTACAAGAACGAGTACCACGGCCTCGTCGCGTTGCGATTCGCCCTGGCGCACTCGCTGAATAACGCTACCGTTCGCGTAGCCGAGCAGGTGGGATACGACAAGGTGGCCGACCTCGCGCATCGGGCGGGATTGACGTCGGTGCAGCCCACGCCCGCGATGGCGTTGGGGTCGTACGATGCGACGCCGCTGGATGTCGCGTCCGCGTACACAGTGTTTGCGAACGGCGGGGTCAAGCTCACGCCGGTGGTGGCGAAGTCGATCCGCGATGCCGACGGCGCCGTGGTGCAGAACTTTGAGACGACGCAGACGCTGGTGCTGGACCCGCGCGTGGCGTACGTGCTGACGTCGATGATGGAAGGCGTCATCAACAACGGCACCGCCGCCAACGTGCGCACCATGGGTTTCACGGCCCCCGCCGCAGGCAAGACCGGGACGTCGCACGACGGCTGGTTTGCCGGATATACGACGAACCTGCTGTGCGTGGTCTGGGTCGGGTACGACGATTACAGCGACCTGCGCTTGAGTGGCGCGACGACGGCGGCGCCGATCTGGGCGGAGTTCATGAAGCG
>JBOGLI010000597.1:0-19590 GCA_050746165.1 Terriglobales bacterium
GTTCACGACCCAGCGTTCCCGGATGAGCTGGTCCGTGATAAGCGAAACTGTGCTGCGCTGGAGGCCGGAGGCGCGCGCCAAGTCGGCGCGCGAGATCGGCTGCCGGCGGCGAATCAGATTGAGGACAACACTCCGGTTGATGTCGCGGGCGGTTTCGCTCGATGCAACCTGCGTGTTGGTGAAGTTCAGCCGTTTCATGTCAACTGGCGCCTCTGTGCCGAGGCGGCCATATTACGATCGGGGACTGATTCCAAGTCTCGCGCTTAAACACCGGTCGGACGGGGATTAAATTCGCGTTCCGAACTATATACCCCCGGTTAAGAGTGTCAAGCAGGAAATTTTGGGGAATCCCGATTCTGCCTAGGGTGCCGTCTGCGGAATTAATTCAATGTAATCCAGCGGCGCTCGTTCACCGCCGTTCGGCACGCCCTCGATGCGCAATGTATCTCCTGGCCGGAGTGCGATTCCACGGATGCGATGCCGGACGGAGGAATCGGCGCTGGGAGCGCGGCCCGGCAGGAGCATGCCCGCATCCCATGTATTGACCAACTGCTCGCCGACGTAGACCTTGAATTGCGATACGCCGCTGCTGAGATCGAAATACTCCACGTCGATCTCGTACCAACCGGGGCGGCCCTGGAACTGCATTTCGGCCGAACACGACGTCGCTCCATCCGGACAGAACACTCCCTTACCGCCTGAGGCGCCTTCCCACGACTCCGGTTCGAAAGTCTGGTAGCCCTTTAGTGTCATCGCCTCGGCTTCGATCCGGTCGGGAAGGTGGCCCACTCTTCCTTGATCATCCGCAATTCCGGACATGCGCTGAAACCAGTCATTAATTGCGTCCCGCCAAACGATTGCGTGTCCCGCCTGGTACTGGAGTTGTGCCAGTACAGCGGCGTAACGCTCGTCATCGACACGCCCGCGCAAGCTTTTCCACTCCCTCACGAATTCCGCAACTCGCGCCGCGCCATCGTAATGGTCGTCATAAATTGTCTGGATGACCGTCTTGCCCGAATGCAATTTGTACGTGTACGGCACGTGGTGGAAAAACAGCACGAGGTCATCGGGCGTGGCCGCCAGCGATTCATACATCTTCTGCACATCGGGCGGGTACTGGCCGGTGAAGCCGGTGCCGGTCGCGACCGTGCGATCCATGCCGACGCCCTCGTGGTCGGCGCGAATCCACTGTCCCCAGCCGTTCCGTTCCTGCGACTCCGGTGCAGGTCCGTAGTGTGGGCCAGTAATGTTCGTCAGCGTCTGCAGCCCGAGCGGGCCGGTGTAATCTTCGTACGCGGGCCACGACGACAATTGAATATCGGAAATCTTGCTGAGCACCTCATCGTCGTTCCCGAAGGTGAGCCGCGTCCACTCGTCAATGATGGCGTCCGCGCTGAGATCCGGGTTCCAGGCGAGCCGGCCGAAAGCGTAGAGGTTCCCCAGCGCGAGATGATTGGCAAGCCAATCTGCGCTCAATCCCACATTGGCGACCCCGACATATCCACCGGTCGGCCGGTCGAAACTCCGGCCTCCGACAATCTCTTTCACCGGCGTATGCCGTCCGCCCACGCGGAGGTCGAAATCGAGGACCTCCTTCCACATCGGCGCCAGATACACAGTGTGCCTCTGCTGGCCGGTATATTCCTGCGTGATCTGCAGTTCGATTGCCTCGTTTGTCTTCTCCAATCCTCCAAACAACGGTGACACGGGCTCGCGCACCTGGAAATCAATCGGACCGTACTTGATCTGAACGATGACGTTATCGTCGAACTTGCCGTCGAGCGGATGGAAGATGTCGTACGCGGCGCGAGCGCGGTCCGCTTTCGGATCGTTCCAGTCAAGGTGGTGGTTGTAAACGAACGCGCGATAAAAAACGATGCCGCCGTGCGGCTTGAGCGCGCGCGCGATGACATTGGCGGCTTCCGCCGGACTGCGCCCGTACACCGACGGCCCCAGCTGGCCTTCCGAATCCGCCTTCACTACTACGCCGCCGAAGTCCGGAATTTGCCGGTACACCTCATCAAACTTATCCTTCCACCAGGCGGCTACGCGCGGGTCCAGCGGATCGAACGAATCGAGTCCACCAACCTGCTTCGGCATGCTGACATTCACGGCCACGGCAAGTTGCACTCCGTACGGCCGAAATACATCCGCAATGCGTGCCAACTGCGGGATGAAATCGTCGTCGAGAGTATGCAGGTCGGCGTTCACGTTCGTGACGTCGCAGCCATTAACGCCGATCGAGGCCAGCAATCGCGCATACTCCGCGGCGCGGCCTAGGTCCACGCGAACGTGGCGATTGTCAAAGAATATTGACCGCCCGCCATAGCCCCGCTCGATGCTCCCATCGAGGTTGTCCCATTCATTGACCCAGCGAATCGGCGCGGACGGTCTCTCGACTTCGTTCAGGGCGGATGCGTCTTTTCCTTCGGCGATCTTGCGCAAAAATGCGAACGTGCCATACAACACTGCCCGGTCGGTAGCACCCGCGATCACGATGGCGGCTTGGCCGTGCACCTTTGACTGCGCGATTGCATACGCGTCGCCGGTCAGGCCCGCGACAACCTGAAACGCAGGATCGATCTTTCCAATTTCCTGCGATGTAGCAAGAATGAAAGCGGGCTCTGCCGGCAGTCCGCCACTGATGCGCAGCGTTCGGCCAAGCATGCCGCGTATTCCCCGCAGCAACTCAGTTTGGGCTGATTTCAGAATCGGCGAATTGGCGCCGATCACAACCGTCGCCGGAAGCTGCGCGTACTTAGCAGCGAGGGTCGGCTCCAGCGGCGCGTACCGTAGCCATGCGGCATCACCGGTGTCGCCAACCGCAAACGACGACAGCACCAGCAAAGCGACTGCGATTCTAGTGCCGCGCATCATCATGTCTCGGCCGGAAGTGAAGGGAATAGAACCCACCGAGCGCAAACAGGACCGCTCCCCACCAGATCGGCGCGTGCAGTGAATACAACACCACGCGGTTCTGCACCGGCGGAGGCGACACCAGTTCGTAGATTCCGGTACCGAAGATGAGCGCCCCCATCACCAGCAGGCAAATGCCGATGAAAAACCAGATCGAAATTCCGCCTTCATGCATACGCCACCCCTACCGGAAATAGATATTCAGGAAAATGAAAACTACCGTGATCACCCCTGCCCAAAAGATCGGACGCTGAACGAGCGGCATGTCCTTTTCATGCGGTATGGCCGTAGCTCCGTACACCAATCCGGTGAGCTCAGACTCCGGCTTGGGTTTCGTAAGGTAGCTGACGATCACCGTCACCGCGACGCAGATGATCCAGGACCAGAGCGCGCGGAACATGTTTTCCGCCATCGGCTTAGCGGCGCTCGAGAGCGCGAAATATCGCAACGCGCTGGGATCGTGAACCACCCACGCCCACATCGCAATCGAAGAAAGAGTGCCCGCTAATAGTCCAAGGAATCCACCGGCGGGTGTGGCACGTTTCCAGAGCATCCCCAAAATTACCGTCCCGAACAGCGGCGCGATGAAGAAGCTGAACAGCGCCTGGACGTAGTCCATGATGCTGGCGAACTGCATCACCAGGTACGCCGTGCCGACGCTGATCAGGACGCCAACCACCGTACACCAGCGTCCCATGTTCACGTAGTGGTTGTCGGAGGCGTTCTTGTTAAGCATCGCGCGGTAGATGTCGTAGGTCCAAACGGTGGTAAACGCACTCACGTTACCGGCCATTCCCGACATGAATCCGGCGATCAGCGCCGTGATTCCCAGGCCAAGTAATCCTGGGCCCGAGTAACGCGCAAGCATCAGCGGTAAAACCTCGTTATAGCTATGCCCGCCGCTGGCGATCGCCTGCGTCTCGCCCGTCAGTTTGATCGGCAGGACCGCCAACGCGAGTAAGCCCGGCAGGATAACGATGAACGGCACCAGCATCTTGAAACCGGCCCCGATGATTGGGGCCATCTTCGCAGCTCGCAAATCCTTCGCGGTCAACACGCGCTGTACGACCAGAAAATCGGTGGTCCAGTAGCCCATGGAGAGAACGCAGCACAGGCCGAAGACAATCCCCACCCAGTTGATGCCCATGGGATTGTTCTGAAAGCTCCCGAGGCTGGACCACAAGTGCGTGTATTCGGCGGACGCATTGCGTGCAATCTGCGCCTGCAGATTCGACCAGCTTCCCACTTCCACCAGGCCCATCACCGGAATCAGCAGCGCCCCTGCCCAAATCAGCATGAACTGCAGTACTTCGTTGAAGATCGCCGAACGCAGGCCGCCCAGCGCGACGTAGATGGCGACCGTCAACGACGAAACCCAGATGGAAAAGTGAATGTCCCATCCGAGTACTACCTTCAGCACGAGCGCCATCGAATACATGTTGATGCCGCTCATCAGGACGGTCATAAACGCGAACGAGACAGCCGAAAGCGCTCGCGCCGGCTCTCCGTAGCGCAACTTCAGATACCCGGGGACGGAATGCGTCTTGGAGATGTAGTAGAAGGGCATCATCACCAGGCCGAGAAACAGCATGGCCGGGATCGCGCCGATCCAGTACCAATGGGTGGCAAGGATCCCATACTGGTATGCCGCAGCCGCCCATCCCATTAGTTCCAGCGAGCCGAGGTTCGCGGACAAGAAACTTAGGCCGGCGATCAACGCGGTCATCTCGCGGCCGGCCATGAAGAAATCCTCGCCGGTTCGCGCGCGGCTCTTCAGGTAGAAACCGATGGTGAGCACCAGCGCGAAATAAAACACGACGATTACGACATCAACCGGTGCAAGGTGTACGAGACGGGTAGGTACTGCCAACGCAATCGGCATCCGTGCGAATCCTCTCTACAGGCTGAATTGAATCATCGGAGATTTCATCGCGCTCCGAACAACAGGTCGATCGTCAACTGGTCCAAGCGTTCGTACGGCAGGCGCTTCTTCATCATCGCGTCCTTGTCAAACGGCGCGGCGAGCAGCGCCTCTCTTCCTTTTTTCGAGTACTTACCGACTGGCGGCGTGGCGACCGACGGCTTTACGATTTCCGCCAGCAGTGACTGAATTTCCTTGTCCGCATTCCAGCGGGCCGCCTTCTCCTTCAGGATCAAATAGGTCCGCATGCAGCCGCGGGCAAAATCCTTGACCCCCTCGTAGTCCTCCGTCCGGTAAGCGTGCGCGTCAAAATGGCGCGGGCCTTGATAGCCTACGTCTTCGAGAAACTTTACCAGCCAGAACGCTCCTTTCAGGTTGGCCGAGCCGAACCGGTAGTCCTGGTCGTAGCGCCCGGAGACCTGGTCATTCAGATCGATGTGGAACAACTTGCCCGCTTCCCACGCCTGCGCCACTGCGTGGGTGAAGTTGAGTCCGGCCATCGTCTCATGCGCAAACTCCGGATTCACCCCGACCATCTCGGGATGTGCGAGCGTTGGAATGAATCCGAGATAATGCCCGGTCGTCGACATGTAAATGTCGCCGCGCGGCTCGTTCGGTTTGGCTTCGAGCGCAAACTTGTAACGGTACTTCCGATCGATGTTGTATTCGCACAGGTAATTTACCGCTTCGCGCAATCTCTTGACTGCTTCGTCGGCGCGGCGGCAGCTATCAGTCTCCGTGCCTTCACGGCCGCCCCATAAAACAAAAATCTTCGCCCCCAACTCCGCGCCGAGGTCCATGGCCCGCATCGTTTTCTGCACCGCATAGGCGCGAACGGCAGGATCGTTGGCGGTAAACGCACCATCGCGGAAGACGGGATGGAAGAAGAGCGAGACGGTCGCCATGGGCACAACAATCCCGTTTTCTTTGCACGCCTTCTTGAACTCCTTCATGATAGCGTCGCGCTCGGAAGGTGACGCGTCGATCGGCACAAGGTCGTTATCGTGCAAGTTCACGCCCCAGGCGCCGACTTCCGCAAGAAAGCGGACAATATCGACGGGACGGATGGTTGGGCGTACCGCATCGCCAAACGGATCGCGGCCGCGATTTCCGATCGTCCACAGTCCAAACGAAAACTTGTGCTCCGGTTTCGGCTGGTATAAGTCACTTGCCATGATTCCCCTCGCATAAAGTCGGTCCGGCAATTCCCACAATTGTCCTGGCCCGAATCATTGGAAACGACGATTTAGTTTGACTCGCAAACTATTGGGTGCATGATTGTACTCCTCCCCTGCGGGAGGAGAATTCAATTTTCGAGCAGGACGCGGTAGGCACACAACCGGAATACTACAATGAGTTTCCCCTCCGCGTCGGGTGAAGTAGGTTCGCCGGATCGGAGCGCTTTCTTGAACTTCATTCACGAGGATTTCCTGCTGCACACCAGGGCCGCGCAGCGGCTCTATCACGAGTACGCCGAGAACGAGCCGATTTTGGATTATCACTCGCATCTTCCCGCTGCCGACGTTGCATCTGACCGGCGCTTTGCTGATCTTTTCGAAATATGGCTGGAAGGCGATCACTACAAGTGGCGCGCCATGCGAGCCAACGGCGTTCCTGAAAAGTTGGTCACTGGGAATGCCTCGCATTACGAGAAATTCCTCGCTTGGGCTGCGACCGTTCCTTTTACCCTGCGCAATCCGCTTTATCACTGGACCCATCTGGAACTGAAACGATACTTCGATATCGACGATTCGCTGAACGAGAGCACCGCCGATTCCATCTGGAGCCGGGCGAATCGCGCCCTTCAGCACGAAGAGCTTAGCACCCAAGGGATTCTCCGCAAATTTAACGTTCGCGTCACGTGCAGCACCGACGATCCGTGCGACGATCTTTCGCCCCACCGTTCCGTTAACGCTCGCGATGCCGGCTTTCGCTTGTACCCGAGTTTCCGCCCCGACAGAGCACTGGCCGTAGGTCAGCCCGAGAATTTCAATTCCTGGGTTTCGAAGCTGGAAGAAGCGAGCAACGTCGCGATTACCAGTCTCGACGATTTTCTCGCCGCCATCGACAAACGTCACGAATACTTCCACGAGTCCGGCGGCCGGCTCTCCGATCACGGGCTGTCACGCTGCTATGCCTCGCCGTGTACAAAGGAATCCGCGCAGCACATCTTTGAACGGGCCCGTTCGGGCGTTGCTGCCAATCCAGTGGAACAAGAATCGTTTGCGACGTACATGATGATGTTTTTCGGACACCTCAATGCTCGCCGTGGTTGGACCATGCAACTCCATCTCGGCCCGTTGCGCAGCGCGAACAGCCGCAAGCTGCGCGAGGTGGGCGCCGACGCCGGATTCGATTCCATTGGAGACTACCCGCAGGCGACAACGCTTTCCGCGTTCCTTGACCTTCTGGATTCCGAGCATGCGCTCCCGCGCATGGTGATCTATAACAACAACCCGGCTGATAATTACGTGTTCGCCACCGCGGCGGGAAATTTCCAGGACGAGTCCGTTCCCGGCAAAATTCAGTTCGGGAGCGCGTGGTGGTTTCTTGATCAGAAAGAGGGAATTGAGTGGCAGTTGAATGCGCTTTCCAACGCAGGGCTGCTTTCCCGGTTCGTCGGCATGGTGACGGATTCCCGCTCGTTCATGTCGTTCCCGCGTCACGAGTACTTTCGGCGAGTGCTATGCAACCTCCTCGGGCGTGACATGGAAAACGGCGAACTTCCCAATGACGAGGCGCACATCGGCGGAATGGTTCGGCGCATCTGTTTCCGAAATGCGTGTGACTATCTCGGCCTGGAACTCCCGTCGCGCATTGCGCAGCCTACCAAAGAGGAAGCGCGCACTCGGTAAGGCCAATCCTCGGCTTACCAGTTGTGCATGGTGCCGTCGAGTTTCCGGTTCACCGGAAGGTAGGCGCGCTGGTACGGATACTTGGCCGCGAGGTCTTCGCGAATATCCACGCCGATACCGGGTGCTTCGCCCGGGTGCATGAGCCCGCCCTCAAATTTATACGCGTGGGGGAAGACCGCATCGGTGTCGTCGGCGTGCTTCATATATTCCTGGATGCCGAAGTTGTGGACGCTCAGATCGAAGTGAAGAGCGGCCCCCATGCATACAGGACTGATGTCCGTAGCTCCGTGGCATCCGGTCCGCACCTGGTACATTTCCGCGAAATTGGCGATGCGGCGTAGATGCGTGATACCGCCGGCATGGACCACCGTCGTGCGGATATAATCGATGAGCTGCTCCTGGATCAATGCCTGCGAATCAAAGATCGAGTTGAAGATTTCGCCCACCGCCAGGGGAGTTGTCGTGTGCCGCCGAATCAGGCGAAAGCCCTCCTGCAGTTCCGCCGGCGTCGGGTCTTCCATCCAAAAAAGGTGATACGGCTCGAGCGATTTCCCGACGCGCGCCGCTTCAATCGGAGTAAGGCGGTGGTGCACGTCGTGCAGCAGATGAAGGTCGGGCCCGAATTCCCGGCGCAGACGCTCAAATAACGCCGGGACGAAGTTCATGTACGCCTCGGACGACCACTCATTTTCGGGGGGAGCATTCTTCTCCGCCGGCTCGTAGTGCCCCTTGCCATGCCCCACGCCGTACGTGCTGCTGAGTCCAGGGATACCCGATTGCGCGCGGATCGCCTTGTACCCGTTCTTCTGAAACTGCGCGACCGCAGCAACGGCATTGTCGATCGTATCGCCGCTGGCATGGCCGTACACCAGCACCGCTTCGCGCGACGCTCCGCCGAGCAATTGATAGAGCGGCACATTCAGAGATTTCGCCTTGATGTCCCACAGCGCGGTATCGACCGCCGCGATTGCCGACATTGTTACCGGACCGCGTCGCCAATACGCGCCCTTGTACAGGTACTGCCACGTGTCCTCGATCCGGCGGGCATCGCGGCCGATCAATAGCGGCACCACGTGTTCGCCCAGATACGCGGCGACTGCAAGCTCGCGCCCATTTAACGTCGCGTCCCCGAGCCCGTAGAGTCCGTCTTCGGTGATGATCTTCAGCGTTACGAAGTTCCGCGCCGGGCAGCAGACTATGACTTTTGCATCGACGATCTTCATCTCGCATCCTGTCGAATGCGCCTAGTGAGACGCGCAACGATTCTACCGATCAGAGTCGCGACATTGTACATATTCACGGAAGCCACATGGACCTGGATTGCGCATGCAACGCCTCAGGCGTGTAGAATCCGCCGCATGCGGAACCCTGAAGATGGCCGATCGGTATTCGAGACCATGATCAAAATGAACCGCCGCCGATGGATGATCTCCGTTTTGTCTCTTTTACTGATGACAAACTTCGGTTTCGCGCAGTCGAAACGGCCAGCCGCTGCGCCGGAGCTGTGGGTCGGTACTTGGGCATCATCTCCGCAGCTTGCCGCGCCCACCGACCTTCCGCCAAGTTTCTCGTTGAATGACGCGACCATACGTCAGGTGGTGCATACATCGATTCGCGGCAAACGTATTCGCGTGCGGTTTTCCAACGCGTTCGGCACCGGGCCAGTCACGTTCACCAGCGCCCACATTGCATTTTCGGCGGGGGGAAGTTCGATCCGAAAAGGAAGCGACCGGGAGTTGGTCTTCTCCGGCAAACCGGAAGTTACGATTCCAGCTGGCGCGCTGACCGTTTCCGATTCCCTCGATTTCGACCTGCCCCCAATGGCCGACGTTGCCGTCACGGTACATGTCCAGGATGCGCCCACGACCATTACCTCGCACCCGGGATCGCGCACCACGACGTATCTTGTCGCAGGCGACTCCGTCTCCGCGCCTCAGTTGCCGGAGACGACGAAGATCGAGCGCTGGTATTTCATCAACGGCATCGACGTCGTCGCGCCGCCCTCAGCCGCATCCGTCGTGATTCTCGGCGATTCGATCACCGACGGCCATGGTGCGACGACCAACGGAAACGATCGCTGGCCCGACGTCTTGGCGCGGCGTCTGCAGGCGGAGGCGATGCCAGTCGGCGTGCTCAACCAGGGAATCGGGGGGAACCGGCTTTTGCGCGATGGAATTGGCCCCAACGCTCTTGCCCGATTTGACCGCGATGTGATCGCCCAAACAGGCGTGAAGTGGCTCATCGTTCTCGAAGGCGTCAACGATCTTGGAACACGTCTGCATGCACGCAAGACGAATGCAGGCTGGGCCACGGCCGACGACATCATCCAGGCGTATTCGCAGATGATCGTTCGCGCACATGCGCACGGAATCAAGGTGTACGGGGGTACCATCACTCCGTTCGTGGGATCGTTCTACTCGGCTGCCGACGAGGAAGTGGACCGCCAGAAAATAAACGATTGGATTCGCACCAGCGGCAACTTCGACGGCGTCGTCGATTTCGACAAGACCGTCCGCGATCCGGCGCATCCAGACCAGATGCTTCCCGCGTACGACAGCGGCGACCACCTTCACCCGTCACCCACGGGTTATCGGACGATGGCGCAAGCTGTGCCGTTATCCATCTTCGGCGCGCGCGCCAAGATCACCTCAACTCCGCGCGTTGCATTCACCTTTGATGACTTGCCGGCTCACAGCGTTTTGCCTGCGGGAGAGACGCGGATGGATGTGGCGTCGAAGATCATCACGGCTCTCCAAGAAGCGGGAGTACCACCCACCTATGGATTCATGAACGGGGCGCTGGTCGAGAAGCAGCCGTCCGACCAATCTGTCTTGCAAGCGTGGCGCGCGGCCGGCAACCCCCTCGGAAACCATACCTGGTCGCATATGAATTTGAATCAGCACACGGCTGCGGAATTCGAGTCGGACATTCGCCGCAATGAGCCGCCTCTCGCCGCGCTCATGAAAGGAAGCGACTGGCATTGGTTTCGTTTCCCGTTCCTCGCCGAAGGGGACACCCAGGAAAAACGCGCGGCCGTGCGAAAGTTCCTCGCCGACAATCACTACAAAATCGCGGCGGTGACAATGAGTTTCGGCGACTACCAATGGAATGAGCCGTACGCGCGCTGCAAAGACAAGGGCGACAAGGACGCCGTTGCGCTGCTGACGGCGACCTACCTCGAAGCCGCCGACGAGAGCATTGTTTATTCGAGGGACATGTCGCGTACTCTGTTCAACCGCGACATCCCTAATGTTCTGCTCATGCACATCGGCGCGCTCGACGCGGAAATGCTGCCGCAATTGCTCGAGTTGTACAAGTCGAGAGGCTTTCAATTCGTCTCGCTGGCCGATGCGGAGCGGGACCAGTGGTATCGTGCCGATGTTGATCCGAGACTGCCTTACACCAGCGATACATTGGAAGGAGCGATGGCGGCCCGTCATTTGCCGCTCCCATCGCATACGGGCCCTGCCATTGATTTCGATTCAATCTGCCGGTGAAAAATGATCGATGTGGCGGTTGTCGGTTTCGGGTTGGCGGGACGCGTGTTCCACGCGCCGTTCATCCGCACGGTCGAGGGCCTGAGGCTCGCGGCGATTGTCCGTAGAAGTGGCGAGCCGGATGCCGCATTCCCCGGCGTCAAGTTCGTTCGGAGCGTGGAGGAAGTTCTTTCCGACGACAGCATCCGTCTCGTCGTCGTGGCCACGCCCAACGATTCGCACGTGCCGATCGCGCGCGAATGCTTGCTGGCCGGGCGCGATGTGGTCGTCGACAAGCCATTCGCGCCGACGCTTCGCGAGGCGGAAGAGCTGGTCCAACTCGCGCAATCGCGCGGAAGGCTGATTACGGTCTTTCAGAATCGCCGCTGGGACGGCGATTTCTTGACGGTTCAAGACCTGGTTTCGTGCGGCATGTTGGGCCGGCTGGTGATCTACGAATCGCACTTTGATCGTTACCGTCCAAACCTGCGCGGCTCATGGAACGAAAAACCGGTGACCGGGATGGGATTGATCTACGACCTGGCGCCGCATCTCATCGACCAGGCACTCGTGTTATTCGGCACGCCGGAATCTATCTCCGCCGATTTGCGCAAAGAACGCGAGGGCACGCAAGTTTTCGATGCCTTCGATGTCACTTTCTATTATCCCCGCATGAGGGCCCTCCTGCGGGGGTCACCGATGACCGTGTCGCCCGGCCCGCGCTTCTGGATCTGCGGCACTACCGCGACATTCACGAAGTACGGTCTCGATCCGCAAGAACCGGCGATGGTTGCCGGCGGCGATCCGCGCCAGCCGGGGTGGGGCACGGAACCCGAAGAACGATGGGGCACGTTAGCTACCGCAACAGACATTAGGAAGGTGCCGACAATTCCCGGAAATTATCAGGCATATTACGAGAATCTGCGCGACGCCATCTTAGGGAAAGCCCCGATCGCGGTGACATCTGAACAGGCGCTGAATGTCATGCGCGCCATTGAACTCTCTATCGAGAGCAGCGGAAACGGGTGCCGCCTCGCCTGGAAGTAATCAGGTGAGGCTAATCTTGAGTGTCGTCACCGACGCTCGCGGGAACACATGCACGATCGACCCGCCTTTAACAGCAACCTCTGAATTCTGAGGGCGCACATTATCTGGTTCGGCGAATGTGTTATGCGCCTGCAACCGATCGCTGGTAAGTACGGTTCCGGTCGCGCTTCGAACAGCCGCGCCACGAATTGAAATCTCCGCTTCCTGTGGACTGGACGTGTTGGCATTCACCACGGACAGCGTCAGTTCTTTCAGTTCCGCGGTCAGCGAAGCCGAGCCAGTCAAGGAGGGGAAATTCGCGGTTTGCCCGTCGCGATCGTAGGTGGCCTCAGGCGCGGAGATATCGACGCGTACCGCCGTTTGTCCCTGGTGGCCGGCATACATGCGAAACACGTGATACACGGGTGTGACGATCAGCTTCTCCTCCTCCGAGAAGAACAGACTGTTCAGGCAATTCATAAGTTGCGCGTTGCAGGCAATGGCCACTTTGTCTGGATGGCGATTGAAAATGTCCAACGTCATTGCGCTCAGCACGGCATCGCGTAGGGTCACTTGCTGCCCAAGGACGTAATTCGGATCCGGCGAACTTCCGGGCTTGTACCACGGCCCCCATTCATCCACGGCGAGTTTGATCGCATGTTCGCGGTCGATTTCGCCCATTACCTTCCAGTGCCCGGTGATGATTGCCTCCATGTCCGCGCCCTGCCGGAGCAGTTCGTACCAGTCCACAGGCGCGAAATCCACTGCGTCACCTTTTCCTTTATTCCAGTCGGTCGTTTTCCCACGGCTGACGTTCCAGGAATAGTGGTGTACGGAAAGTCCGTACACGTCCTTCAACAGGCCCGCGCCCTTTTTCGCCACACCCTCAAGAAATCCGCGCGTCCAATCCCAATCCGTGTCGGATGGTCCGGACGCAATGAGCCTCAGTTTCTCGCCGTAACGCGGGACCCAGGCCACAAAGCGACGCCACTCCGTCGCGTATTCCTCGGGCGTGAAGTCCCCCCCGCAACCCCATGCTTCGTTTCCCACTCCCCAATACAGCACCGGGAACGGCTGTGCCGACCCGTCTGCCGCACGCATCTCGGAGTAAGTGGTCGATCCCGCGGGCGAGTTGGCGTACTCGATCCATTGATAGAACTGCTCGGCCGGCAGGCTGCGGACGTTCGCCGCGAGGTACGGCTGCGCGCCAATCAGCTTGCAGAACCGGGCAAATTCCGCTGTCCCAAATTCATTTGGATCAAACTTTTCTGCTTGGCGGGTGATCCCGCTTCCTCCCCAGAAGTTCGTCCGGCGCGGCCGTTTCTGTTTCGGGCCAACTCCGTCACGCCAGTCGTAGCTGTCCGCGAAGCATCCACCCGGCCAGCGGACAATCGGGGGACTTATCAGCCGCAGCCGCTCGACGAGGTCCCGCCGTAGGCCGCCGATATTCGGAATTTTCGATCCTTCTCCTACCCAGACGCCGTCATAGATAAGCGCGCCGATGTTCTCCGTGAAGTGGCCGTAGATGTTCGGCGATATCACGCCGAGCGGCTCATTCACCGAAATCTCAATGCGTGAATCGGTAGCCGCCAACGAACGTAACGCAGATGATGAGAACGCGAGGGCGGCGGTACTCGTTTTCAAGAAATCGCGGCGATTCATTTTTCCCCCTTGCGCCCGCTCCAAGAGACGTGTTCAATCTCGGATGCGGTGATATAGTTCAAATCCCGAACTAAAGATGGCGACGATCATACCAGCGAAACAGCGCAAGCGGCGACCCGCTCGTGCGAGCGCAAAAGAGGCCGACTACAAGAATCCGCGGCTGCCCGCCGAACGCCGTGCCAAGGACCTGCTGGCGCGCATGACGCTTGCCGAAAAGGCAGCGCAGATGGTTTGCGTCTGGCAGACGAAAGCTGTCACCCTCGTCGGCGCCGATGGCAAGTTCGATTATGACAAGGCCAAGCGGGCGTTCAAACACGGCAATGGCGTCGGGCAGGTCGGTCGGCCCAGCGATGCCGGACCCGGCTTGAATGCTCGCGAAATGGCCGAGTTTACTAACCAGGTCCAGCGCTTCTTTCTGGAACACAGCCGGTTGGGCATTCCGGTCATTTTTCACGAGGAATGTCTGCATGGACATGCAGCCATCGAGGGCACGAGTTTTCCCCAGCCGATCGCCCTGGCGGCCACCTTCAATCCGGATCTCGTTGAGCGAAGTTTTGCCGCGACCGCGTTGGAAGCGCGATCGCGCGGCGCGCACCAGGCGCTCACGCCTGTCGTCGATGTCGCGCGCGACCCGCGCTGGGGACGCGTCGAAGAGACGTATGGCGAAGATCCCTACCTGGTTTCCCGGATGGGAGTCGCCGCCGTAAAAGGGTTCCAGGGCGACGCAAAATTCAAGGACAAGACACGCCTGATTGCCACCCTCAAGCATTTCGTCGGGCACGGACAGCCCGAGTCGGGAATGAACTGCGCTCCTGCAAATGTTTCCCTTCGCGTCTTGCGCGAGACGTTCCTTTCCACCTTCAAGGCGGCGCTGCATGAGGCCGGCGCAATCAGCGTCATGGCGTCGTACAACGAGGTGGACGGCGTGCCTTCCCACGCCAGTCGCTGGCTGCTGCGCGATGTTCTTCGCAAGGAATGGGGATTCAAGGGCTTCGTTGTCTCCGACTACTACTCGATTTGGGAGCTCTCGAATCGTCCCGACACCCACGGCCATTTCGTCGCCGCCGACAAGAAAGAGGCGTGCGCGCTCGCCGTTCGGGCCGGTGTGAATATCGAATTGCCCGATCCCGATTGCTATCTCCACCTGGTGGAACTCGTCCGCAAGGGTGTGCTCAATGAAAAAGAGCTCGATGAGTTGGTCGCGCCAATGCTCTATTGGAAATTCCGGCTGGGCTTGTTCGACGACCCGTACGTCGATCCGGATGACGCCGAGCGCATTACCGCCTGCGATTCTCATCGCCGTCTCGCGCTGCAATCCGCACGCGAGGCAATCACGCTGCTGAAGAATGAAGGTGACATCGCACCCATTGACCTGGCGCGGGTAAAGAAAATCGCCGTCATTGGTCCCAACGGAAACCGCAGCTTGTTAGGCGGATACAGCGGTGTGCCGAAGAATGACATTACGGTCTTCGAAGGCATTCGCGCGCGCGCCGGAGATCGCGCCGAAGTGGTGTACAGCGAAGGTTGCAAGATTACGATCTGCGGCTCCTGGAACCAGGACGAGGTCACAGCCGGCGATCCAGAGGAAGACCGCAAGCTGATCGCCGATGCGGTCAAGGTCGCGCGCGACGCCGACGTCATAATTCTTGCCATCGGCGGGAATGAACAAACATCGCGGGAGGCATGGTCGCGCAAGCACATGGGCGACCGCGCGAGCCTCGATCTGGTCGGACGACAAAACGAGCTGATCGATGCCGTGGTGGCGCTCGGGAAGCCCTTGATCGGGCTGTTGTTCAACGGTCGCCCTCTCGCGGCCGTGCACCTCACCGAAACAGTTCCAGTGATCTTCGAGTGCTGGTACCTCGGGCAGGAATGCGGCAGGGCAGTGGCCGAAGTTTTATTTGGCGACTTCAATCCCGGCGGCAAACTTGCGATTTCCATTCCCCGGTCGGCCGGCCACTTGCCCGTCTTCTACAACCACAAGCCCTCCGCGCGCCGCGGCTATTTGTTCGACGATGCCTCCCCTCTTTACCCATTCGGATTCGGGTTGAGTTACACCACGTTTTCGCTGAGCAATCTTCGCCTGTCGAAAAAGCGCCTTGCGCGCAACGGACGAGCAAAAGCTCTCGTGGACATCACGAACACGGGAACGCGGGCGGGCACCGAAGTCGTCCAGATGTACATTCGCGACCTTGTCAGTTCCGTGACGCGGCCGGTCAAGGAACTGAAAGGTTTCAAGAAGATATTCCTGGAGCGGGGTGAGAAACGCACCGTCGAGATGGACGTCACTCCGGAGTCGCTGGCCTTCTTCGATATCGACATGAAGTATGTCGTGGAACCGGGGGACTTCGAGGTGTTGGTCGGAACGTCGTCGCGCGACGAAGATTTGCGAAAAGTAAATTTGCGCGTCATGTGAGCGAGGCGCCATGCCTGTTGCTACTGAAAAACTCGCGGTCCGGGAAAAGGTCGGATACGCCCTCGGGGACACCGCTGCGAACTTCATCTTTCAAACGATGATCATGTTCCAGCTCGTGTTCTACACGGACACGTTCGGCATTCTGGCGGCGCAAGCCGGAACGCTGTTCCTCGTGGTGCGCTTCTGGGATGCGATCTTCGACCCCGTCATGGGCGTCGTCGCCGATAAGACGAACACGCGTTGGGGGAAGTTCCGTCCGTGGATCCTGTGGACGGCCGTGCCCTTCGGCGTGATGGGATTCCTGACCTTCGTCACGCCGTCGTTCAGCGCCCACGGCAAATTGGTGTACGCCTATGTGACCTACATCGCGCTGATGATGGTGTACTCCGCAAATAACCTGCCGTACTCCGCGCTTAGCGGTGTCATGACCGGCGACATCGCGGAACGCACCAGCTTGTCTTCCTACCGCTTCGTCTTCGCCATGTTGGCGCAAATGATCATCCAGGGACTCGCCCTTCCGATGGTGAACTACTTCGGAGGCGGCGACAGCGCGAAGGGATATCAATGGACGATGGGCATCTTCTCCGCCATCGCCGTGCTGTTGTTCCTCATTACCTTCAGCACGACGAAAGAGCGCATCCAGCCGCCGCCGGGGCAGAAAGCGCCTGTGTCGCAGCACTTCGCCGACCTTGTACACAACGGACCATGGCTCTCGATGTTCGTCCTTACGGTCGTCCTCTTTATCACGCTCGCGATGCGCGGATCGGTCGTGCTCTATTACTTCAAGTACTACGTCGGACGCGAAAACCTCTTTAGCTACTTCAATGTCGCCGGAACGATCTGCACGATTATCGGCATCTTCTTTTCCAAGCCGCTAGCGACGCGTTTTGGCAAACGCAACGTATTCATCGGCGGCCTGGCAGGGACCGTGATTTTCACTGCGGTTTTCGTCGCGCTGCCTCCGAACGCAATTGTCGCAATCTTCGCTAGCGAGATGCTCCGTCAATTCCTGTATGGGTTCACGATTCCTCTGCTCTGGGCGATGATGGCCGATGTTGCCGATTTTTCAGAATGGAAGACCGGCCGGCGCGCTACCGGCATCGTGTTCTCCGCGATCGTCTTCGGCTTAAAGGCTGGCCTCGGCTTCGGCGGCGCGATCGCCGGCTACGTCTTATCAGCGTTCGGATATGTACCGAACGCTGTGCAAGGCGCCAGCGCGCTCGAAGGCATCAAGCTGGCCATGAGCGTGTTTCCTGCGGCGACTTTCGCCATGTGTATCCTCTGCCTACTTTTCTACCGAATTACCAAATCGACCGAGATCGAGATGACCGAAGCTCTGGCGGAACGGCGCAAGCATTACGCGGGCGCGAGCGCGATGGCGTAGGTCCCTGTGAGGCTGAGTATGAAATCGCGCACCACGATCACGGTGTTGATAATGTTCGCGGCAGCCACGGCATGTGCCGCGCAAAATACATTGAAAGACGCGTTCAAGGACGCGTTTCTCGTGGGCGCCGCCGTGAACCGAGCGCAATTTTCCGAACAGGATGCGCGCGGAGTAAACATCATCGCGACGCAGTTCGACTGTATCTCGCCCGAAAACGTCTTGAAGTGGGAGTCGGTTCATCCCCGGCCCGACGCATACGATTTTTCCGGCGCCGACCAGTACGTCGCCTTCGGCGAGAAGTACCACATGGCCATCATCGGCCATACCCTCATATGGCATAACCAGACGCCGAAATGGGTCTTCGAAGATGCGCAAGGTCGTCCCCTTGATCGCGCCGCCCTGCTCAGCCGCATGCGCGACCACATCCTCGCGGTGGTTGGACGCTACAAAGGCCGGATCAAGGGTTGGGACGTTGTCAACGAAGCCCTGAATGAAGATGGCACCCTGCGGGAATCGCCGTGGCTGAAGACTATCGGTCCGGACTATATCGAAAAAGCCTTCGAATTCGCACACGAGGCTGATCCGAATGCCGAGCTGTACTACAACGATTATTCCCTGGAGAACGAAGCGAAGCGAAACGGGGCGCTCGCACTCATCAAGCGGCTGAAGTCCGAAGGTATACCCATCACCGCCGTCGGCCTCCAGGACCACGACAACCTGGGTTGGCCTTCGGCGCAGCAAGAAGACGAAACCATCGCTGCCTTTGCAGCGCTCGGTGTCAAAATCAATATTTCGGAACTCGATGTCTCGGTTCTTCCCGCCGCGAAGCGGCAGACCACAGCCGACCTCGCAGCAACGCAACAGGCGGACCCGCGGCTGAACCCGTACGCGATCGCGCTTCCGGATTCGATCCAGGCGGAACTTGCGCATCGCTATGCCGATCTTTTTTCCGTTTTCATGAAGCATCGCGATGCGATCGAGCGAGTCACGTTTTGGGGAGTGACCGACGGCGACTCGTGGAAGAACGATTGGCCAATCCGCGGCCGCACCGATTACCCGCTGTTGTTCGACCGCGCCGGAGCGCCGAAGCCCGCATTTCAGGCGGTCTTGGCGACAGCCGCCGCACAGAACAATGCCGCCGCGCCGTACAAAGATCCGGCGCTGCCTGTCGAAAAGCGTGTTGCCGATCTCGTTTCGCGCATGACGCTCGACGAAAAGATTTCGCAGCTCGGCCATTCTGCCGACGCGATTCCCCGCCTCGGCATACCCGCGTACGACTGGTGGAACGAGGGACTCCACGGCGTTGCTCGTGCGGGCTACGCGACCGTATTTCCGCAGGCGATTGGCATGGCCTCAACGTTTGACGAGCCCCTCGTCCACCAGATCGCCGACGTGATCAGCACCGAGTTCCGCGCCAAATATGCTGAGACCGTTCATCCCGACGGATCCACCGATTGGTATCGAGGGCTCACCGTGTGGTCGCCGAACATCAATATTTTTCGCGATCCGCGTTGGGGCCGCGGACAGGAAACGTATGGCGAGGACCCTTACCTGACCTCGCGCTTGGGCGTCGCGTTCGTCACTGGATTGCAGGGGAACGATCCCAAATACTTGAAAACTGTGGCGACTCCCAAACACTTCGCCGTCCACAGCGGTCCGGAGCTTACGCGCCACATGGTCGACGTGCACGCTTCCAAGCACGACATGGAAGACACGTATTTGCCCGCATTCCGCGCGACCGTGATGCAGGCCAAAGCGGAATCGGTGATGTGCGCCTACAACTCGCTCAATGGGCAACCGGCCTGCGCGAATGACGATCTGCTGAAGACTCACCTGCGCGGCGATTGGCAATTTCAAGGTTATGTCGTTTCCGATTGTGGCGCCGTCGTCGACGTATTCTCAGGCCATCACTACGCAAAATCGATGGCCGAGGC
>JBOGLI010000598.1:0-3104 GCA_050746165.1 Terriglobales bacterium
CATCGGAAAGCTGGACGTCAGCACAGGCAACGCTCGAAGGAACGAGGGTTTTCTATGGTGGCGAGCCGGTAAAACATTGGACCGTCGAAGTAACTTATTCATATGCCTATGAGGGCGAGTTCTATGCCGGACGTCAGGCGTGTATGTTTAATAGCCAAAGTCAGGCAGAAGCTGCGGCCGACAATCTGCTCAAGGGGATAAAGCTCGTGGCACGCATCGATCCAAAGAATCCGAGCGATTCACTGTTGCGCGACGACGATAATGGTCAACTCGGATTGGGACGCACAAGTGGTTAGAGACGTTCGATTTCTGCGCTCCATGCCGATTCCCAGAACAGGCGCGGAGCGCCGGAATTCGTTAGCCCACCGCGGTAGCGGTGGGAAACGTTTGCGTTATGATGACGAGCCCCAGAGGGGCGGAACAATGAGCCACTCATATTGCACGAACCTCGTTCACTGCGTATTCAGCACGAAAGAACGCAGACCATCTATCCCCGATGAGCAGACCATCTATCCCCGATGAAAAGCTCGACGAACTCTGGGCGTATCTATCGGGCATTGCGGACAATCACGGCGTTGCAACGATTGCGATTGGCGGGATAAGCAACCATGTCCACCTTCTGATCGCGATTCCGCAGACGATGAGTGTGGCCTCGGCCGTTAACGTGCTGAAGGCGAATTCATCGCGCTGGATGCACGAACACGCGAAAGACTTCGAATGGCAGAAGGGATACGGCGCTTTCAGCGTCAGCCCGTCCCAGGTCGAACCGGTAAAGAAATACATTCGGACGCAGGCTGAGCATCATGCCAAACACACGTTCGAGGAGGAATTCGTCTCGTTATTGGGTAAATGCGGTGTTCCGTACGATCCGAAACACGTCTTCGGTTAAGGTGCCGCGCCGCTGGCGCTTGGAGACAATGGGTGTCGGTTACCCACCGCTGCCGCGGTGGGCTAACGAATGCCGCCGCTCCGCGGCTGCGGTGGTGTCCAGAAGAAGCCCGCGTCACCCCGACCGTTCGGTCCTGCGCGATAACGACAATTCCAGCGTAGCCGTCGCGGTAGCACTCCGGCGAAAGCACTAGCGGAAATTGCATCGTCGCGCGTTGTTTTACATCTAATTTAGTGCGCCGAAATCCACGGCTGGCGCGCGTTTTCGCTGCCCTGGGCAGCACCTGAAATAACCACACTGGAGAGATGGAATCATGCTAGGAGTTGGAGAGAAGTTCCCTGCGTTCAGCGTTACCGCCACGGTTAGCCTCGAAAAAGACAAACAGTTCAAGACCATCACCGACCAGGACTACGAGGGCAAGTGGAAGGTCTATTTCTTCTGGCCCAAGGATTTCACGTTCGTGTGTCCGACCGAGATTGCCGAGTTCGCGAAGCACAATCGCGCGTTCGAAGACCGCGACGCCGTGGTGCTGGGTGGATCGGTCGATAGCGAGTTCGTGCACGCCGCGTGGCGCACGCACCATCCGGACCTGAAGAGCCTGCCGTTCCCGATGCTCGCGGACATCAAGCGCGAGCTGACTTCGGCGCTCGGCGTCCTGGACAAGGAAGCCGGTGTGGCGCAGCGCGCTACGTTCATTGTCGATCCGGACAACGTCATACGGTTCGTTTACGTGACGGATTTGTCGGTGGGCCGGAACGTCAACGAAATCCTGCGCGTGCTCGACGCGCTGCAGACCGACGAGCTCTGCCCCTGCAACTGGCAGAAGGGCGAAGCAACGCTGGTCACCGCATAAAGGCAATTCACCACGGATCGCCACGGATTTTCACGGATAAGCTGGACTTGGGAATTCGTGTTGATCCGTGGGAATCCGTGGTTAAATTTTTATGAACTTGCAAGAACTGCTCGAAACACTTCCGAACTATTCCAAGGACTTCCGCATCAACCTGCCCGGGCTGCTGCAACAGAGCGAGCTGACGGAGCGGCAGGCGTGGGGGACGTTCGTCGCGTGCGCCTTCGCCGCGCGCAATGCCGAACTGCTGCGCACCGCGATTGCCGAGGCGAAGCCGCACATCGACGAACCGGCGATCGAGGCGGCCAAAGCGGCGGCGGCGATCATGGGAATGAACAACATTTACTATCGCTTCCAGCACCTGATCGAGAAGGAAAAGTACTCGGAGATGCCGGCGCGGCTGCGCATGCAGGCGTTGCGGAATCATGGAGTCGATGCGACGGATTTTGAGTTGTGGTGCGCGGCGGTATCGGCAATCAATGGCTGCGGCAAGTGCCTGGTCGCGCACGAGCGCGTGGTGCTGGAAAAGGGCCTGAGCGAAGAGACGGTATTGGCAGCGGTGCGCATCGCCAGCGTGGTGCATGGGCTGGCGGCGGTGCTCGACGCAGAGGCCGCGCTCAAGGAGACGGTTCGAACCTGAGAGGAAGAATTCACCACGGATTGCCACAGATCGACACGGATCAAAACGGATCAAAACGGATCAAATCTGCTGATCGGTGTTCATCCGTGGCGATCCGTGGTCAATGGTTTTGATATCCTGCCCAACCATGCAGGATACCGCCGAACAAATCTGGACTGAACTGATGCAGGGCAACGCCCGGTTTGTCGCTGGCAAGCTGCGCGCGCGCGACGTGGTGAAAGAACGCGCCGCCATCGCCCATAGCCCAAGGCCCAAAGCCCTGGTGCTGTGTTGCGCCGATCCGCGCGTCGATCCCGACATCATTTTCGATACCCGCCTCGGCGACCTGTTCGTGCTGCGCGTCGCCGGCAACACCGCCGACAAGAAAAACCTGGGCAGCATGGAGTTCGCGATCACGGACATGGATGTGCCACTGGCCGTAGTGCTGGGCCACATGTACTGTGGCGCGGTAAAGATCGCGTGTTCAGGCCAGAAGGTGGATTCGCCGTACTTGAAAGCGGTAATCGAGCGGCTGCGGCCCGCCGTGGAGAAGGCCAGCGGCGCGGGGGATGAGCGCTTGCGCTTTGTGGAGCGGGAGAACGCGAGGCTGGTCGCGCACGAGGTCGTTGCGCATGAGGCGGCGTTGCATGAACGTATACAATCGCGGAGGCTCGCCGTAATCCCGGCGTACTACAACGTGGAGACGGGAGTGGTCGAGAGGCTGTGACCTGATTGCGGAATTGTGG
>JBOGLI010000599.1:0-2789 GCA_050746165.1 Terriglobales bacterium
CCCTCAAGCACCTGCCGCCCTACCTGCAGCAGGCGATCGCCAAGGAGACGCTCGAGATTTACGCTCCCATCGCGCACCGGCTCGGCATGGGAAAAATTCGCGGCGAGCTGGAAGATCTGGCTTTTCCTTACGTCGATCCGATCGGCTACGGCCAGGTGCATGCCGCCGTCGAATCACGCCGTAAGTCGGGCGAGCAGTTCCTCCACCACATCGAAGGCATCGTCAAGACCAAGCTGAAAGAGGCGGGGATCACGGCGCGCGTGGAGAGCCGGATCAAGCGCCTGTATTCGATCTACCAGAAGATCCAGCGGCAGCGCATCACCGTCGACCAGATGTACGACCTGCTCGCGATCCGCGTGATCACCGGATCGGTGCAGGACTGCTACGGCGTTCTCGGCATGGTGCACAACTTGTGGCGGCCCGTCCCCGGACGCATTAAGGACCACATCGCGATGCCGCGCCCGAATCTTTACCAATCTCTGCATACTTCGGTCATCGCGGAAGAGGGAACTCCGTTCGAAGTGCAGATCCGCACGGAAGACATGCACCGGATGGCGGAGGAGGGCATCGCCGCGCACTGGAAATACAAAGACGGCCCAGTCACCGCACGCGACGAGCAACGGTTGGCGTGGCTGCGGCAGGTGGTCGAGTGGCAACGCGATATCAGCGACCCCAACGAATTTCTCTCCACGCTGAAGATCGACCTCTACCCCGAAGAGGTCTATACCTTCACGCCGAAGGGCAAAGTCGTGGTGCTTCCGCGCGACGCCACCCCCGTCGACTTTGCTTATTCGGTACACACCGAAGTCGGCCATGCTTGTGTCGGCGCGAAGGTGAACGGCCGCATGGTGCCGCTGCGCTACAAGCTGCGCAGCGGCGACATCGTCGAGGTCCTCACGCAACCGGGCCACAACCCGAGCCGCGACTGGCTGGCACTGGTGAAATCGAGTCGCGCGCGGCAGAAGATCAAGCATTGGCTGAACATTCACCAGCGAGAGCGCGCCATCGAGATTGGGCGCAAATTGATCGAGAAAGAGGCGCGTAAATATCGCGTGCCGCTCAAGAACGTCACCGACGAGCAGTATCAAAAGGTCAGCAGCGATTTCGGGCTGGGCCGCGCCGATGACCTGATGGCCGCCATCGGCTACGGAAAATACTCAGCGCGCCAGGTGCTGGCCCGGCTTTCGCCGGCTGCAACGGAACAGGCCACACCCGAAACAATCGCGCTTACCGAGGACAAGCCGGGCGGCCTTTTGCGGCGCGTCTTCGGCGGTTCGACTTCGGCCATCACGGTCCGCGGACACGACGACCTGCTCGTCTATCGCGCTCGCTGTTGCAATCCGATCCGCGGCGAGGACATCGTCGGTTACGTCACCAGCGGCAAAGGCGTGGCCGTACACGCGAAGAATTGTCCCAACGTCGTCAATCTTCTCTACGAATCGGACCGCCGCATCGCCGTCGAGTGGGCCAAAGCGGAGAAGGCCGACGGCGAGGCCGGATACCCGGTGAAGCTGACCGTCTTCTGCGACGACCGGAGCGGCATGCTGAAAGAGATGACGGCGATCATCTCGGACCAGTCGACGAATATCCGGAATATCGAGGCGCGCACCGCGAACAGCCAGGCGACAATTGACATCGTGGTGGACATCGGCGACCTCAAGCACCTGGAACGCATCATCGCCGGGCTGCGCAAGATTCCCGGCGTGCACGACGTGCAACGCGTGCAAAAGCTGTAGTCGGCACAACGACCACTATAGTGGTGTATTTTCTATGCGCAACATTTCTGCACGCCCAATTTGGGGTTATTAGACGTGAAGGGGCGTGCAGTATCGGCTCGACTTTGGTGACTGCCAGTTAACTGAGTCGTTATGATGGTTCATAGCGAAAATCCCGCATTCCATAGGAAATCTCTGCCTTCGTTTGTAATCTGCTGAAAGTACGATCCTCTAGTTTGGCCACCGAACTGCCGTAATCCTCAACATCGCACTTCTATTTTTATAAGCAAGACTTCGTTCGCGGAGTACTTCTGCGGGCGGAGAGTAAAGGTGTCGAGCGAAACGGATCTGGGGACCGGAGCAGAACGCAATTTCGACCGATCTTCATCGTTCGGGGCAGATCGTTAGCTAGGGAAGTCCAGTGGATTGATGGTCAATGGCATGAGGCGTGTATCTACCAGGTTAGTTTCCCTCTTTTCACTACATTCATTTTCTACAAGGTAAAACCGGCATCATTCAACGGCCAACGGCCGTCACTATGGAGGCAAGTATGGGGCGTGCTACTCGACGGTTTGCGTCCGGCGCAACCGTTCACCGATTTCAACTCATTACACGATTGGTAGTCTTTCTCCTGCTCGTTTCATTCGGAGTTGCTGCGATCGCGCAGACCGGCGGCGCCGAAGGACGCATCAACGGCACCGTAAAGGACCCGTCCGGCGCGGTTGTTCCTAATGCAACCGTCACGATTATGAACCAGGGTACGGGCGTGACGTCCACCACCACGTCTAGTTCGGAAGGCGCGTTTCTCGTTCCCAGCCTTTCTGTTGCGCTGTACAACGTCACCTTTGAGGCGAGTGGATTTGCCAAGCGCGTTTACCAGGACGTTAAGGTAAACGCCGGCATGGCGACGTCGTTGACTGCCGTCCTGAGCGTCGGCTCGAGCAACGAGATGGTCGAGGTCAAAGCGGACCAGGAAACCGTCAACACCACCACCTCCGAAGCGAGCAAGACAGTCAACACCATCCAGGTCCAGAACCTGCCACTGAACGGCCGCGGCGTTATCGGTCTACTGGG
>JBOGLI010000600.1:0-4571 GCA_050746165.1 Terriglobales bacterium
GGGGACAAGTGAGGACAGGAACGCGGCGAGTCGTTCAGCTGGCAATCGGAGCCATTCCATAGAGTTCCCTTTGTAGTTTGGGAAAACCTACGACTTGTGGCGCAAATTTGCAACGGCGTGCTGTAGCGACGCGCCCGTTTCCTTGCAGTACCGCCGTACCGGCGCGTGCGGCTGAGCGGGCGGATCCAATAGCGTAGTTTAGCCGGCTGCGATGTAACCAAGGGCCTTCAGTGAGTCGTGATATTTCTGAAGCCTTCCCGAATACCCGGATGCTGCCTCTCGCTCTAACTTCGTTTCTTCGCCAACGTTCAGCCAGCTAGGCGTCGCGTCCCCTCCCAGCAGCCGGCGGAAAAGCATGATTGTTCCTGCAGGCGGGACTGCACCGGGAAGGTTCTCGCGGAGAGCGGCGCGATAGAGGGGAAGCTCCGCGGGGCCAATCGATATAAACGGCGGGTGAAATTCGCTGGCTTTGGATACTGAGCCGAATAAGTCAAGTGCCCCACTCGCTGCTGCAGCTATTCCGGTGGCGCCTGCTGTCTCGGCGGCTGTAGCTGCTAGGTTAACGAGTGGCTTAACAGATGGGTTGCGCAGGAGGTTTCGGAATTTACGTTCGACTGCGCGAAGGGCTAATTTGGGGTGCTTAAGATATCCGAGGCGGCCAGATGCAGACACGACATCGCGGAACTCGGCCATGTCCAGGATGTCACACGCTGTGGCGGCGGTGCCCCGAGGGGCATCGACGACATATATCCCGTGCTGCACTATCGAAGGTTGGTACGAGCAAATTAGCCTGCAGATTTCTGCAAGCCGAAAACGAGCTTCCCCGGAAAACTCACTCGGGTCGATTATTGGGACGAAGCCTCGCGCGATGGACAGATAGTCTGAGAGGACACCGGCGCCATGGCGTGTGGCAACGACTACTTCGTACAGGAATTGGGCCGCAAACCCGATGAACGCGTCCTCAGGCCATTTGCGTACTTGACGGTTGAGTGGTTCGAGGTAATTCAGAACTCTGGTGAGGTCCTCGCCGTCCGTGTCGCACATGGTAACGAGCGACCTCCGTTGGGGTGGGAGCTTGGCGATTCCAGCCTCTGCTAGCAGGCGGTCGGCGGGATGGGGCGTGGGAACGATCAGTTGGTCAGCCCCGCGCGATACCAACAAGATGGAGACGAGCGGCAGTGTCGAGGTTGCAACCAGACGCCCGTCGCTGATTGCGCAAGCTTCGAAGTGTGGAGCTACAACGGGGAAGGCGGGCTTCATAATTACGCAGTGGTGAAGTGTACATCTGATAGGGCGGAGTTAGGAGTGGGAGTTGTTAACGGCGGCTGAGGGTGACACCCAGCGCATCAGCCGGTCGATGATAGCGGCGACGCGTCGGCCGATTTTCGACGTCGCGACATCACACCTTAGTGTGACGAAAATAGCTACTCTATTGACAGGTGGCGTTAAGCTAGTTATAGGAGAAATACGGCGCGGTCACCCGTCGAGCATGCTGCGACACACGGTCGCACTCTAATGAGAATGCCCGGGACTGTTCTGAGCGCCAGTTCTCCTCACGCAGCCAGGAGCGGTTTCGACCGCGGGCGCTGTTGTGTACCTGAAAACAGTAATAAGTAATGAGTAATAAGTAATGAGCAACAGCGGCGCGAGTGAATCGTGTCGCTGATAGCTGTCCTTTTCTAAAAAACTAGGAGAAAGAAATCATGTCTGCTGAAGATATGCATGAGGCTCCGCGGTGTCAGCATGTGCGGCTGCGCGGGAAGGAGTGCCTGGCGCCGGCGCGGCGCGGGACTAAGTACTGTCTGTTTCACGAGGCGGAGCACAGAGATGAAGAGAAGCTGACGTTTCCGCCGATCGAGGATGGGGCGTCGGTGGCGGTGGCGACCGACCAGGTGATTAAAGCCTTGAAGCACGACATCATCGATTACCGGCGGGCGGCGCTGCTGTTCGCGGGGCTGCGGCTGGCGCGGATCAACCTGCGTCAGTTGGGGCTGGAGCTGGGGGATATGCCTGATCCCACCCTAGCAAACCCGGCTATGGTGGGCCACCCGAAGATCAGCAAGCAAGAAGAGGAGTTGGAGAAGGAGCCGTCGTTGGCGGAGATCCTGCTGGAGCGGTTGAGCGCGCTGGAGGAAGAGACGGCGCGGGAGGAGGGGATGCCGGCGCCGGAGCCGTACGACATCGAGGGAGCGAGGGCGCGGGGATTGAACGATGCCGAGATGCTGCTGGAACGGCTTCGAGGGTTGGAGGTCGAGGAGGAAGATTCACCACGCAGTTACGGAGAGACGGAAGAAAGAACAGCAGATTCCTCGCCCGCCACGGCGGGCTCGGAATGATAAATCCGGAGAGGCCGCGGATGAACGCGGATGAACGCTGATCGGACAGGGCCATCGGCTGTCGGCGATCGGCTATCGGGCTCGGCGGACGCTCAGGCCTTGCCGGCAGCGGCGCCGATAGCGGCGGCGGCCTGGGCGGCGTCGGCATGGAAGGGGACCATGTCGGATACCTTGCAGAGCTGGAGCGTGTGCTCAACCGCTCCCTTGGCGCCGGCGATGCGGAGGAAACCGCCGCGGCCATTCGCCCGGCCGGCGGCCATGACGATGATGCCGATGCCGGTGCTGTCGAGGTGATCGACATTGGAGAGGTCCAGCACGATGCGCACGGGCGGGCGCTGGAGCAGGTCGTTGATCTTCCACTCCAGTTCCTGTGCGTTGCGGCCGAGGGTGATGCGTCCAGTGGCTTCCAGGACGGTGATCTCCGGATCGATGGTGCGTTCTTTGATGATCAGCATGGCTCCCCCAACGAGTGGACGGATGTTAGTACCTCGGGGGAAAAGGGTCAAGTGGAGCTGAAAGGCGTTGCCGACTGTCGATTGTCGATTGTCAATTGGGAACATCTGCCCCTTGGTTTAGACGCAGAGGTCGCGGAGGACGCAGAGGTTTCTTGAAATTGATGAACTCTGTGTCCTCCGTGTCCTCTGCGTCAAATCCCCGGGGGCCAGGGCCAATCACCAGATGGTGAGCTTTACCTTGTCGACCCACTCGTTAAGCGCGGTGCCGGTGGAGTTCTCGTCGAGCTGCCACTGGACGCCGAAATTGTCGCCCCAACTGGTGGGATTGGCGGTGAAGGTGCGGTCGAGCGTGTAGGGCTTGTCGTCCACGACGAGGGTGACGTACTTGTATTGCGTCGCGGAGACGCGCTCGAGATACCACTGGATGTGGTGCCACGCGTTGGCGGAGAAGCGCGGGCAGGGAACGCCGCTGTCCTTGATCCACTTGTTATTGAGGCTGTCCCAGAGGTCCCACTGGCCGTCGCCGAAGTCGCACTGGCTGCCGATCATCAACTCCTGGCCGCCGATCGATTGCCAGAGGTCGTATTCCGCCGACCAGGTCTGTGCGGCGGAGGCGCTGTCGAAGAAGACCCAGAAGTCCCAGAGAAAGTGCGAGGCGGAATTCTGCGCGCCGAACCGCTTGTACCAGAGCACCGACGACCACGCCGGCCCGGAAATGTAGAACTGGCGGCTGCTGCCGGAGAGGGCAGGCGAGCCCTGAAACGGCGCCGACCAATCGACGCTCGCGTTCGAGCTGCCCCCGGCGCAGTCGCTGCAGCTGGACCAGTTGTCGGTCGTGTTCTGCACGTCGTTGAAGACGGTCGCGCTGGAAGGTGGCGCCGGAAGAGCGGAAGTCGAGGAGGTGGCTGGGGAAGCTGGGGCTGTTCCTGTGGTGGAGGTCGATCCAGTGCTGGCGGTTCCGCCACTGCTGGACGCGGCTGCGTTTGAGGAGCTAGAGGAAGACGTGTTGCTCGTCGCAGCTTGCGTGAACGCGCTGGGAGATGTCTTTCCACCGCACGCGATCAGAAGCGAGATTGATGCCGCCAGTCCTGCTGAAACGAGGGAGCGTCTCACCTGATCCTCCGGCACTAAGGGCCGGAGCATAAGAAAAGGCGAGTAGCTGCTCAATGGGCGCGATGCCCTAGAGTGGCCGGAAAGTTCTACTTAGGAGTGAGGCGTGAGTCGGGAGGAGTGAGGGTCGAGGGAAATTCCCCGGGTAAGCCAACGGCGGGCTTACCCGGGGCACCCTTTACTTGGGCAGCTTCTTCGACGGGTTGACCGGGTTGACCGGGTTGGCCGGTGGTGGCGGCTGCACGCCTTCCTTTTCGACGCCGCTTTCCGACTCGTACTTGGGTTGGTCGTCGGTACGGAACGGTTTGCGCGGCAGCATCTCGTCGCGCATGGCGGTGTTGTAAACAAAACTGGCCATGATGACGGCGGCCTGCTTCAGGTCGTCGGGACGGATGTGCTCATACACGTCGAGGTTCGAGTGGTGGGTGAGCGTGCCGTAGTCCATCGGGTCCTGGATGAACTGGAAGCCCGGGATGTCGACGGCGTCGAACGAGAGGTGGTCGGTGCCGCCGGTATTGCGCGGCGAGACGGTGGTCATGCCGAGATCGCGGAAGGGCGCCATCCACTTTTCGAAGATGGGGGCGCACTGCACGTTCTCCTGCAGGTAAATGCCGCGAATGCGGCCGGTGCCGTTGTCGTAATTGAAATATCCCGATACGAGCTTTTGTTC
>JBOGLI010000601.1:0-6333 GCA_050746165.1 Terriglobales bacterium
ACCCTAGCGTGATTCCGTCGGCAGAGCGCGAAATATTGACTGCGGAACTGAACCACGACCGTAGCACTGGCGTCTCGCCGGTCACTCGGAAATCGGCGGTTTACGCAAAGTCGCAGCGCCGGTCGCCCGACGGCCGAAGCCGGGAGGCCGACATTGAGATCGCCGGCTTCTGGGGCGGCGGCGGCTCCGATCGTCTCCACGCCGGTAGATTCAAGGTGAAACTGGACGCACCCGTTGCTGCGGCGGTGCGATGATGAAATTTGAGAATTTGAGAATTGGAAATTTCAAATTTTCAAATTTCCAATTTCCAATTTTGAAAGTAAGCAGACAAATTGAAACGCTATATCTCATTCCGCGACTTTGACTGGGTGCTGCTGGCATTCGTGCTCGCCATTTGCGCCTGCGGCGTCCTCGAGATCTACTCGGCTACATCGGGCACGAAGTTCGCGGGCTCGCACATCCGGCAAGTGTACTGGGTGCTGGGCGGCCTGGTGGCAATGGCCATCGTCAGCCGCATCAACTACCACGCCCTGCTCGACGCCGTCCCCTGGATGTACATCCTCTCGTTGGTTTCGCTGGCCGCGGTGCTGGTCTTCGGGCAGAAGTATCTCGGCGCGCGCCGCTGGATCAAGCTCGGCAGCATGCACTTCCAGCCCTCCGAATGGGTGAAGCTGGTGCTGATCCTCGCCGTCGCTAAGTACTGGGCTGAGGACCGCCGCGGCGAATGCGAGATCAACGACATCGTCAAGATCGGCGCCATGGTCGGCATTCCCATGCTGATGGTCCTCAAGCAGCCCGACCTCGGCACGGCGCTGACGTATATGCCCATCGCTCTCATGGGTCTGTTTCTCGGCGGTCTGAAATGGAAGCATGCCGCGGCCATCGTGCTGCTGGTGGCAATGTTCCTCCCCATCGGCTACAAAGTGCTTAAGCCCTATCAGCGCGAGCGCCTGACCAGCTTTCTCGAGCCCGAGGCCGACTACCACGGCTCCGGGTATCAGGTCATACAATCCCTCATCGCTGTCGGTTCCGGCGGTCTCTGGGGCAAGGGGACGGGCCACGGGACGCAAATCCAGGGGTCGTTTCTACCCGTCCCGCAGACCGACTTCATCTTCGCCGCCTATGCCGAGGAACACGGATTTATGGGGGCCATTGCCGTCTTGCTGCTATACTTCATTGTGCTGATGCGGTTGGTCCACAACGCACAGACGGCGCCGGATAAAGCCGGCACGTTTGTGGTGATGGGTGTGGTAGCCGTTTTGACATTCCACATCCTGGTCAACGTCGGCATGGTGGTCGGCTTTATGCCGGTCACGGGAATTCCCCTGCCGCTCATGAGTTATGGCGGCTCGTCTGTTCTGTTTACGTTCCTGGCGCTGGGATTGGTGATGAATATCCGCATGCGCCGCTTCGTGAACTAAGCGGACAAAAGTTTGAAGGACGATCGCCTCCACGATACGGAGGCAGGCGCCGGTCGATAGTGAGGGACCGGATCAGGATTGAGTCGGCATGCGGCGGGAGCCGCTAGGCTGCAGCGACACGCGCAGCGGGCGATTCCTCCAAGTGCTACAGCGTCGCGGGGCGGGTAACGGCCCCCTCCGGCCGGCAACGCCGGGGAGAGTGCGGTCACACTCCGCGAAATTGCAGGTGCGCACGGAACAGGTGCATACAAGTTTCCAACACAACGGACTTTCTGGGTGGCCCACTCTAGCTGGTTTTGCTAGGGTGGGGTTTTCCCACGCTTCCGCCTGTTTTTGGCGGAGGGTGGGTCCCGGTGTGCACATTTCCCCGCACTATCCTGATCGCTTCTCTCGCTCGATCGTCCGGTGACCCAACCGGAGCAAAAATGTCGAAAGAAATGTTCGTCTCTCTCACGCCCCATGAAACCAAGGTGGCGGTCAACGAAGACGATTTACTCGCCGAAGTTTATTTCGAACGCGAAAACGAATACACCCTAGCCGGCTCGATCTATAAGGGCCGCGTCACCCGCGTGCTTCCGGGCATGCAATCGGCTTTCGTCGATATCGGCCTGGAACGGGATGCCTTCCTCTACGTTTCCGACTTTCTTGAAGTCGAGGACGAAGACGAGCAGGTGGATACTGTCCGTGTCGAGCCGCCGCGCGAACAACCGCGCGAGCAGCAGCGCTCGTTTGAGCGGCCAGACCGTTCGCGACGCGATCGCGGCGGCCGTAGCGCAGGCGTCTCGCCTGTCCCGCGTCCGCCCGCACCCGCCGAGCCGATCGAGCCCGAAGCGTACTTCACCACCAATCATGAGCCGGCCGGTCCTTCCACTGTCTTCGAAAGTCCCGAGGGCTTTGACGAGGAGCAACAGCAACCGCAGGCGCAAGCCGCGCCGCCACCCGCCGAATCGCGTCCCGAGCGCAACGACCGCAATGATCGCGAGGACCGCGGCGGATGGCGCGGGCGCCGTGGGCGTCGCGGACGCCGCGGGCAGGGCGACTCCGGTTTCGCCCCTCGCTCCGAGGAGCGTCCTCGCGAGCCGCGCCGCGATGCCGAGTCCTACGGCCCGCCGCCGGGATATCAGCCGATCATTCTTCCCGGCGAATCGATCTCGAAGTACCGCAATGCCGGAGCCTCAACTTTCGTTCCCGGTCCGATTGATCTCGACCAGCATGAAGCCACTCCCGCTGCGCGCGAGAACGAACACTCGCCTGTCGCTGAAACTGAAACTGTTCCTCCCGTTCTCGAGCCACCAACCTTCCAACAGGAATACCCGGAAACTCCGGTGACCGCCGAGGCTGAGCATGTCGCCGAAGAGCGCGAAGAGAGGGGCGCTCCGGCGTTTCATCCCAGCGTTGCGCACACCGAGCCAGAGCAGCACGCGGGCACGCGTTATCGCCGTTACACCGAGCCGCAAGCGGAATCGCCGGCCACGGAACATGCAGACCAGGAACGTCTCGACCAGATGAACGTCGCCACCGTCTTCGGTGGCGAAGAAGCGACGCGCGACGATGTTCCGAGCGAGCAGTCCGCGCCCGTGCAGCGTGCCGCTGAAACTGAAACTGAAACTGAAACTGAAACTGAAACTCCTTCCCACTCCTTCGGCCAGCACGGCATGATCGAGGAAGAGGTGATCGAGGAGGAAGAGGCCGCGGACTCTCCCCTCGGCGAGCACGTGGACGACGCGGAATACGAGGAGCTCGAAGAAGAGACTCTCGAATACGGCGCGCAACACCACGATGAACCCATTGGCGAGATGCTCACCGAAGCGGTCGAGGAGACCGACGAGGAAGACGCCATCGAAGAAGACGAAGTCGAGGCCGCCGAAGCGGAAGCCTACGGCGAAGCGGAAGAGGGCGAGAACGGTCACGCCGAAGTCCGCGCCCCGAACGGCACTGCCGGATACCAGCAGCGCACTCAACGCCAGGACTCGGGCTTCGACCGCCGTCGCGGACGCCGCGGCGGGCGCCGTACGCGCGGAGGCCCGCAGCGCGTTTCCACCCAGCGCCAGTCCATCCAGATCTCCGACCTGCTCAAGGAAGGCCAGGAAATCCTGGTGCAGATCGCCAAGGAACCCATCGGCAAGAAGGGCGCGCGTATCACCAGCCACATCGCGCTTCCAGGGCGCTTCATGGTCTATATGCCGACCGTGAACCACATCGGCGTCTCGCGCAAGATCGCCAGCGACGAAGAGCGCCAGCGCCTGAAGCGCATCGTCGGCGGCGAGCGCAACGGCGGACACGGCGGCTTCATCGTCCGCACCGCGGCCGAGGGCGTCAGCGAACAGGAACTCAAGCAGGACATCAAGTTCCTGCAGGGACTGTGGAACGAGATCAAGACGCGCGCCGACAACGGCAAGTCGCCCGCGCTGATTTACCACGACATCAACCTCGTCGAGCGCCTGCTGCGCGACCTGCTCAACGAAGACTTCACCCACATCTGGGTTGATAACGAAGCCGAGTACGAGCGCATCCTGCGCTTCGTCAACCGCTTCCAGCCCGACATGGTGCGCCGCATCCGTCTCTACACCAAGGAGACGCCGCTGTTCGAGCAATTCGGCGTGCAGGACGAGATCAACAAGGCGCTCAAGAGCAAAGTGTGGCTCAAGAGCGGCGGCTACATCGTCATCAACCAGACCGAGGCGCTGGTCGCGATCGACATCAATACCGGCAAGTACGTTGGCAAGACCACGCGCCTGGAAGACACCATAGTCAAGACCAACGTCGATGCCATCAAGGAGATCGTGCGCCAGATCCGCCTGCGCGATCTGGGCGGCATCATCGTCATCGACTTCATCGACATGGACGAGCGCAAGAACCGCCAGCGCGTGATGCAAGCGCTGGAAGAAGCGCTACGCAGCGACCGCGCGCCCTCGAAAGTGCTCCAGTTCAACGATTTCGGACTGGTGGCGATCACCCGTAAGCGCGTCAAGCACTCGCTGGAGCGTGTCCTCGGCCAGCCTTGCCCGATCTGCACCGGCACGGGCTTGGTGAAGTCGGTCGAGACCGTGTGCAACGAGATCTACGTCGAGATGAAGAAAATGCGGCGCAATCTCGAAGGCCGCGAGGTCCTGCTGCGCGTCAATCCCTAGGTCGCTAAGGCGCTCAAGGACAAGAACGCGCGCTGGCTGAACGACCTCGAGGAACTGACGGGCAAGACCATCATCGTGAAGTCAGATCCGTCGCTCCATCCCGAGCAGTTCGATATGTAGCGAGTTCGCATCTGTAGGCCGGCCGCCCTCGGCCGGGACCATGCACCCACCGTAACGCAGGCGTCTCGCCTGCAGAGCATTTGGCCCGACTGGAAACAGTCGGGCTTTCCTTTTGCGCCCGCTCCTGCCCGTATCGCGCCATAAATTTCTTGTATAGGCGTCATTAGACTTTTTGATTGGCAGGCGCGGCGTCGGACGCAATATGCTCACTTTTCACCCGCTTAGCCCTCGCAATCGGACTTCGCCAATCACAGCACCGGGAGAACAATGTCGAGCGAACTGCGTAACTTTCTTGCCTTGTCGTATGACGAACTCGAAACCCTCAACCTTCAAGCCAAGGAGCAGCGGAAGAACCGGATCGCCCGCCACAAGATCCAGGAAGAGCGCCTCAAATATCTGACCGACGAAAAGGGCGTCAAGGCCGTGACCGTGCTGTTCAGCGACCTCGAAGGCCGCCTGCACATGCTCGATTACGACAAGAAATTCCTGCTCAAGAGCTGGGACAACCTGACTTTCGACGGCTCCTCGATCAGCGGCTTCACCGCCCAGCGCGAGAGCGACCTGCGGTTGGGCATCGATTGGTCCTCCTTCTACTGGGGTCCCGCGGACATCTTCGGGCCCGGCAAAGTGCTGGTTTTCGGCGATGTCATCGACAAGAACGGCACGCCTTATTCCGCCGATATCCGCGGCGTCCTGAAAACCTTTGCCGACAAACTGCACAAGAAACACGGTTACACGCTTAACGCGGCGAACGAGATCGAGGGCTTCCTGTTCAACGGCGCCGACGCGGAACGCCGCTATCACGAGACCGTCAAGTTCGAATACGTCAATACCGGCGGCTATTACCACTCGCTGCCCGGCGATCCGTTGCGGACGTTCATCGACACGACTGCCGAAGTGCAGCGCGCCATGGGGTTCCAGAACGAGAAGGACCATCCCGAAGTCGCGCCCTCGCAGTTCGAGATCAATTACAGCTATGGCGAGGTGGTTCAGGCGGCCGACCAGATCCAGCTCTACAAGCTCATCTGCCGCCAGGTCGCTACCAAGATGGGGTTCACCGCCTCGTTCTTGCCGAAACCAGTCGTCGGGGTTAACGGTAGCGGCATGCACACCAACGTTTCCGTAAGCGAGAACGGTAAGAACCTGTTCTGGGACGCGAACGGCCAGGAGCAACTGAGCAAAATGGGTTGGGCTTTCATTGACCGCGTCCTCACCCACGGCAACGACATCTGCCTGCTGCTGAACGCCAGCGTCAACGCCTACCGCCGTCTCGATCCCCACTTCGAAGCGCCCAACCAGATCAAGGCGTCGCCGACGGATCGCGGGTCGATGGTCCGCGTCCCCATCGGCAACGAGAAGAGCATGCGCGTAGAAGTGCGCTCGGTCAGTCCGGATGCGAATCCTTACCTGGTGCTCTACTCGATCTTTAAGACCGGCTTCGATGGCGAGACGGCGAAGATCAAGAACCTGCGCCAGGCGGAGCGCTACCTGCCCGACAACATCTACACCGCACTCGAGAACTTCCGCGCTGCCGCCTGGACAACCAAGCTGCTGGGTGACGACGTGAAAGGCCGCTACGCCGACCTGAAGCAGGCCTCCGCCGATCGTTGTCCGCGCCTGCTCGGAACCTTTGTCAAAGCGCCCGAGGTCCAGTACCACCA
>JBOGLI010000602.1:0-7671 GCA_050746165.1 Terriglobales bacterium
CTGCTCGCGCGATTGGATTTGCAGCGCGTGATTGCTCAGCCGCTCCTGCCCGATGGTCGAAAAGCGCGCCTTGCTCATGCTGCGCCCGCACAGCGATCCAGCTCCATGCGCCGGATACACCATTACATCGTCGGGCAGCGCCAGCAGTTTCTCCCGCAGGCTGTCGTACATCAGTTCCGCCAATTGCTGTGGCGAGTGCGTGTCCGAAAGATCGGGCCGTCCAACATCGCCGATAAACAAGGTGTCTCCGGTCAGCACTGCCCATGGGTGCGGATCGTCACTCTCCTGGTGGACGACGAGGCAGACGCTTTCCGGTGTGTGCCCGGGCGTCTCGAGCACACGGATGAGCGCACGGCCAAATGCAATCTCCGACCCGTCCTTCACCGGATCGTGCGGAAATGCCGCGTGCGCCTTTTCGCCGATGTGGATTTGCGCTCCGGTCCGTGCCGCCAGTTCCCGATGTCCGCTGACGAAGTCCGCGTGCAGGTGGGTCTCGAAGATGTGCTCGATGCGCAGCTTCTGCTCCGCCGCCGCCTTCAGGTAGATCTCCACGTCGCGCTGCGGATCGACGACAACGCCCACTCCCTCCGAACCTAGCATGTACGAAGCGTGCGCCAGACAACCGAGGTAAAACTGTTCGAAGTACATGACGGCATCCTCGCTGGCATTTATACACCGGGCGACAAGCCTTCTCACGCCGCCGGCTTCTCGCTCCGTGGCGGCCGACCAGCTTGCCGTGCCTGCTCTTTCTGTCCGGCTGCTTTCTCGATCTCGGAGTTCACCTCTCCTCCGATCAGGATAGCCAGCCCAGTGACGTAATACCAAAGCAGCAGGATCATCACCGCGCCAAGGGCTCCGTAGGTCGACGTGAATGCATTCGTCAAGTGCAGGTACTCGCGCAACGCAAATGCCGCGAACAACCACAGGAAAACGCCCACCGCGGATCCCGGCGTCACCCACTCCCAGTGGGGGTGATCGATGTTCGGGGCGAAGTAATACATGACCGAATACGACAGCAGCAGAAACACCATTGCGACCGGGTACTGCGCCACCTTCGACAGCGTGACCAGCCAGCTCGCGCCGCCCAACGCCCCCGCCGCGATCTTGCCGCCGAACAACAGCATCACGAGGCCGGTCACCACCAGGAACCCATTGAACAGCGTCAGGCCCAGCGCGAGCGCCTTGGTTTTTAGCCAGGAGCGCGTCTCCCGCACTTCGAAAACATTGTTCAGCGCCGCGATCATGGCCGACATGCCTGCCGACGCCGAATACAGCGCCAAGGCTACGCCGAAGCTCAGCTTGCCTCCCCCGGAATTTTGCAAGGTGGTTTGTACGGTCTTGCTGACCAGTTGCGATGCGGAAGCCGGCATCAGCCGCGTCATCTGGTTGATCAGGTTGTTGCCCAAGCTCTGGCCGCCCACCATTCCCAGGATCGCCATCAGGAAGAAGATCAGCGGGAACAATGCGAAGAAAAAGTAATAAGCCAGCGCGGCAGCGCTGTCGAGCACGTTGTCGTCCAGGAACTCTTCGTAAACGCGCGTGCCCAGCTTCTTGTATCCCAAGCCGCCGAGTTTCCACGGCGATTGCCTCGTGTGCTCTGAAATCTTCTTCTCTGCCATTCGCCTTTCTCCTGACAGGGTACCCCTGATTGGAAGCGCCGAACCGCGAAGGGGTTGACGCGCCGGAAACCCATACGGGGGATTGCGGAGAAATCCTTTAGAATCGCGAGACATGCAGAATTCCACCGACGATGGGGGTAGCGGGAAGCCCACGCTGTTCCGGCGTGCCGCTCGCCTGCTCCGTCCCTCGCACGAGCACAGCGTCTTCAGCGCCACTCTGCTGCTGATGACCGCGGTGATGCTTTCCCGCGTCATCGGCTACGTGCGCGAGGCCTACATCGCCTGGGCTTTCGGCGCCGGCCCGCTCACCGACGCTTACAACGCCGCCTTCACCATCCCCGATTTCCTGAATTACCTGGTCGCCGGCGGCGCCGCTTCCATCACCTTCATCTCGATCTACACGCGTTTTCTTGCCGAGAAGCGCGAAGAGGATGCCCAGCAGACGTTCTCGGTGATCGTCACCGTGATGAGCACGGTGCTGCTGATCGGCATCGTCGTCATGGAAATTTTCGCCCGGCCGGTGGAGAGCGTCACCTTCCCGGGTTTTAATGCGACGCAGCTCGCACTCTGCGTCCACATGACGCGCATCCTGCTGCCGGCGCAGCTCTTCTTTTATGTCGGCGCAGTGCTGTCAGCGGTCCTGCAGTCGCGACGCATGTTCCTGATTCCGGCGGTTACCGGACTGGTGTACAACGTCGGCATCATCGCCGGCGGCGTGATTGGCGCGCGGCAATTCGGAATTTCGTCGCTCGCCGTGGGCGCCGTTGCCGGTTGCATCGCCGGGCCGTTTCTGTTGAACGCCGTCGGCGCCGCGCGTACCGGGATGCGTTACCGGCCGTCGTTCGATCTTCGCAATCCCGCCTTCCGGGAATGGGTGATGCTGTCGATCCCGTTGATGCTCGGAGTCTCGCTCGCTACCGCCGACGATTGGATCCTGCGCTTCTTCGCCTCGCATGGCATCGGCGATATCACGCGCTTGAATTACGCGAAGCGGCTCTTTGCGGTTCCGATGGCCGTGCTCGGACAAGCAACCGGGCAGGCCTCGCTGCCGTTTTTCGCGCGCCTTTGGAGCGAGCGTAAGACCTCGGAATTTGCCAGGCAGGTGAATGGCTCGGTTTTTCGGGTCTCCGCCGTCTCTTTCCTGGGCAGCGCCTGGATGATGGCCGCTGCCCTTCCCATCGTCGATCTGGTTTACCGCCGTGGGCACTTCCTCTTCGCAGACTCGCGCGAAACCGCCGTCCTCTTTTTCTGGTTCGCCATTTCCCTCGTCTTCTGGTCGGCCCAGGCGCTCTATGCGAGGGCCTTTTATGCAGTCGGCAATACGCTCACGCCCATGCTGGCGGCGACCATCGTTACGGCCGTGAGCCTGCCAATCTACTGGGCGCTTTTCCATGCCCTCAACGTGACCGGACTCGCGCTCGCCTCCGACATCGGCATCGGCGCCAACACGATCGTCCTCGCCGTTTTGCTCCACCGCCGTGGATTCGTGCGCATCACCGGCCTGCCCTGGCGCGAGATATGGAAGGCTCTGGCGACTGCAATCGTTGCCGGAGCTTTGGCTTTGTTTTCTGCCCGGGTCATCACTATCAATGGCAGCCGCATTGCCGACGCCGAGGCGCTCGGAATCGCCACCCTGACCTGGGCCGCGGCCGTCGCCGCCGGTTTGTGGCTCACCTGTTCCGAGCTTCCGCGGAATCTCTCCCGCCGCACCCGTGCCGTGACCCCGATCAACGGCATTGCCCCGCCCAGCAACTCGCGAATGCAGCCCTGAATCGGGTTAAACTAACGTCTCGCGCATTCAGGCGAAGCCCTTTCGTTACCTCGGTAAGCTGTTCCGGGCGAACGCTTCGTCGTATTGTGTCGAATGGGATAGTGCGCAGCGTCGTGCGATGGCCTCCCCCCTGCAAATCTCGAGCCCGGTAGCGCGGTGGCGCGCAGCGCGCCGGCTGTATCCGATTTACTGCGCCTTTGCCGTGCAGTTCGGTTTGGACACTCCGCCGTACGAGGACCTGGACGAGGCCGACCCGCAGAACGATCCCAATTTCCTCGAGCGCGTCGAGGCCTGGTTCGCTTCGATTGACGCTCGTCTCCACGTCGCCCAGTTCCGCCAGGTACTCCAGGCAACAGCCGTCGCCGCTTCCGAAGACAAGTTACAGGCGCTGATTGAGCGCATCTACGGCAAGCCAGATAAAACTGAAACCGACCGGGACAAGCTCGACTTCCTCCTCGTTCAGTACTTCGCCCTCTGTGCTCCGCCTAGCCTCCCGGACCGCGATTTTCGCCTCGACGATGCAGCAGAAGTGCTATCCCCAATTCTCGGCACGGTCGCGCTCGATTTCCCCGAATGGCTGCGCCCGGTGGATTCGTGGATTCCCATCCTGCAAAAAGTCTCGACCCTCGGCGAACTCCAGGCCAGCAACCTGGTGCAGCAGGCGCGCCAGCTTAAAGCAGCCGCGCGTCATCTTTATTACACGCCGGTATCGCTGGTCGCGTTCACGCGCTTCAGCTACCTGATGCGGCGGGCGTATTTTCGGCTGATCAGCGCGGAGCTGAAGATCATCGAGGCGGGATTGGAGAAGCTGGCTTCCTACGGCCAGACCGTCCTGGACTGCTCCGCCGCGCAGATGTCCGCCGCCACGCCCGTCGATGAGCTCCGCCACTTCTGCCAAACCTACAAGAAACCGGCGCTGCCGGAATATTCGGTGGATACTTCGGTGTTGCGCGTCGTTCAATTGCGACAGATCGTGGATGCGGCGCTCGCCGAAATCGAGCTTCCCAACGATCCGGTGTTGGCGGAGATCGAGGAACGCTGCCGCCGTGTCGAGGCCGAGTTGGTCGCAATGCGAAAGCTCGCGGCTGGATTGGCTGCCGAACGCCGCCGCACCACCGGTGACAAAGGCGGTTTAAGCCCGTTCGAGGAAGTTCTCGAAGTTCCGTTCGAACTCCCCGCGGCCGCGACGGTGCTCGCGGCGTCGGTCGCGGTGACGCCCGCTCCTCCGGCGCCTGCTCCGCCGAAACCGGCCTCGGTGGCGCAGCCCGCGCCTCCTCCTCGGCCCGCCATTCCGGAAATTCAGGTCGAGACTGCGCCGGTGGTTCAACATGCGGATGTGGCCGTACCGAGCTTGACCGATGCTATGGAAGAGATCCGGAAGAAGCTCTCGGCGGCCCCGCGCAAAGGCATCAGCAGCCTCAACATCGCGGGCACTGCGCTGCTGCTCAGCCCCGACGAAGTGGAAGCATTCCTTCGTCCTCGCGACGGTTCATCGATCGATCTGCAGCGCTCGCTTGCCGCGCGCGCTCTCCTGTTGCAGGCGGTCGAATTGCAGAAAAAAACGGCGTCCCCCGAATTGCTCACGAAGACGATGCAGTTATGCCGGACGGAAGCGGCGAGTATTCAGCAGCACAGCGCTGAAGCCAAGCAGTCGCAGAATAGCGCCGCGGCGGCGATCCTGAACGCCAGCGCCAGCCAACTGCTTTCACTGTTGCGCCAAGTGGAGCGGATGTCGCGCGCAAGTTAGTCGCCGGCCGCCCGGTGACGCGCCAGGAGGTCCCGCGCGACTCCAATGGCGGCGTGCAGCGCCGTGGTGCGCTCGGAGTCGAACACGTTCGGCCGATCGGCAACCGCCTCGATCAATCCCACCGGCGCGCCTTCCTCCGACAGCACCGGAACGAAAACCACCGAAAGGATATTCGCGGCGCGGCAAAGCTCCGCATCGACGCGCGGATCGGACTGCGTGTCGCGGCAATTCACGATGATGAGATTGGCGAGCGCCTCCGCGCCGGGCCCTTGTTCGGTTTCCAGCACCATTCCCGGACCGGGCATGTTTCCCGATGCGGCAACGCAAACCATCTCACCATCCTGCAATGCTGCCACGGCCGCGCCCGACGCACCGAGTATGCGCTGCAATTCCCCCGCGAAGAAATCCAGCCCCGTTTCCGCATCCATGCCCGACCGCTGGACTTCAATCGCGACCGCACGAACGTCGCCGGCCCGGTCCGCCGGCGGCGAGACCTCGAAGCTGAACCCTTGCCCTTCCGCCCCGGACGACGCGTCAGCCGCCCGCAGTTGATCGACGCTCCGGTAGAGCTTCTTCAACAAGTCGCGGTCCAGCTCCACCTGTTTGTTCACCATGTCGTCGGCAAGGTCCTGCGTCGCCTGCACCACGAAGCGCAATCGTTCGGTGTTCAGGAAGGCGAGCAGCGGGAAGGCTTTCCTGGTTTCATCTTTCACCTCGTACCACTGCTGCATCGCCCAGACGGTCTGCCGCAGCTTCGCCAGCGCGTCCCGAAACTCATTGAGCGCGGTGGCGCTCGGCGGTTTCCGCTTGACGAGTTGCTCGATGCGCAGCAATCCGGCCGCGCAGCGCGTCACCACGCCGTCGACGTCGATGATGTTGTCGGTTTCGGTCGCGGCGGGCGGCGCCTCGGTCTCGGCGACGATTTCTTCCGTCACGCGCTCCGCTTCCTGGATAGCTGCCGGCGAAGGCGGAGGAGGAGGCGCCTCGATTGGTCCTTGCTGTACTGGAACCTTCCGGTTGCCTCTGTAATCATCGGTGAACTGGGGCGACTCCCTCAGTTCCGCCCATATCTGTCGCTCCGGTTCCAGCAGCGCTACGCCCAACTGGTCCTGCGTCTTGTCGCCCGGACGGCCAACCCACGCCACTTTATACAGCGCCTTTTGTTGTTTGTACTGGATGGTGACGGCGTCACCCACGCCCAGGGAAACGCGGATCCCCCCGATGCGTGCTCCCGAGCTGCTCACGTCCAGCGTGTGCGCGAGTACGTTAAACACCTTACCGGTGCTGTCATTTCCCCAGACACGAATTGGGGCCACCATCTTGGTGCGTGGCGTTCTTCTCAGTCCCATAGGCCGGTGTTTTCTTTGTTCCGAGAGCCAAGAATAGTCCGAATCCCGAACAACGCGAAAAGGAAAAGCAGCAAAACGTGCACAACTGTTGACTACTGAGGTGGCTATCGCACCAAGGTAACTGTATGTTATTGACTTCTTATTGACTATGGCTGTGGGTATGATAGATAAACCTTCAGCAAAACGTACGGCGAAGTGTGAGGTCCAGGTTCGTGGCGGCCCCAGCTACCAAATTTGAAGCGATGCGGAGGAGTACGCGCGTGCGCGCCGAAATTCCGGTGCGTGTGCGAAGCACGGATCCGGCTCACCCGTTCGATATCCTCACACGCACGCTCATCGTGAACGCGCAGGGCTGCGGCCTGCACGTACCCAACGACCTGCCGATCGGAGTTCCGGTCGAACTTGCGATCGAGGACCGGGTCGTGTTCGGCCACATCCTCAACTCGACCGCGGTCGATGCCGACAAAGGCGCATGGGTCGCGGGTGTTCAACTGGATAAGCCTGGGAACGTCTGGGGCCTTCCGAATCCTCCCGCCGATTGGGCGGAAGTGTCGCGGCAAAGCACCACGCCGGCCGCTGCAGCCGTACATCCATTTGCCCGGCCCGCCGCCCCAAAACCGGCGCCGCCGTCCGCCTCAAAACCGGCTCCAGCTCCAACACTGGTCGCGACGCCGCGGCCTGCCGCTGCGGCCAGGGAATCTGCCGATCCGCGCAACAAGCTCGAAGCCCTCACCGACGAGATCGCCGCGCATCTTCGCAACCGAGCCTCCGCCGATTGGGAAGCCTGGCGTACCCAGGCTGAATCGGCCCTGCACAAGCTCCAGCAGCAGCTCGCTGACGACCTCGCTACACGCGTCGGCGACCGCCACTCCGAACTGCAAAAGTCCATCGAGAGTTTGACCGCGATGGTTGAACTGGCCGAGCAGCGCCGCAACGAACTGGCGGCCAGCGCCGCCGACGCGACCGGTCATGTCCACGGACACGAACAGGACATGCGCTCTTCCGCCGAACAAATGTCGGCGCAGTGGCTGCGCGATGCGGAAGAGGCCATGAGCGGCCTGCGCAGGCGTGTCGAGCAAATGGTCGCGCAGCAGGAAGCAGAAATCGCGGCTCGTCTCGCCGAGCGCCAGAACGACATTGTTCGCCACGTGGAAAACGGCGCCGGAAAACTGGACCGCCTGCTGG